>JAHEHB010000034.1 GCA_024644775.1 Deltaproteobacteria bacterium | reverse complement strand
GTGTCGGCCGTGTTGAAAAAAAAGATGCAAGATATTTTATCGGTTTCGAGAAAGCAGGGATGGGTGCTCGAACCGGACGCCAAGCTTTTTCTGAAATTGGCGGGGATCCCTGTTCCAAAGTATAAATGGGCAAAGCGTTTGGACAAGGCCGTTGAAGCTGCAAATGAAATCGGTTATCCGGTTGTTGGAAAGATCGTCTCTCCAAAAATCATGCATAAGTCGGATGGTGGCGGTGTTGTACTGGGAATCGATAGCGAGTGTAAACTGGAAAAAATTTTCAACAAGTTTAAATCCCTCAATGGCTTTGAAGGAATGCTGGTTGAAGAGACTTTGGAGGGGATCGAGCTCATCGTTGGTGCGAAGATGGATTATCAATTCGGGGCGGTCATCCTGCTGGGAATCGGCGGAACCGGTGTTGAAGTCTATCAGGATACCAGTATTCGTATGGCTCCCATCACCGAAGAAAACCTATTTCCCATGATCGATGGTCTCAAAGCCCGTCAACTTATCAAAGGGTACCGGGGTATTCCGCCGGTCAATATTGACAAACTGTCGCGACTGCTTCTCTCTTTTTCCGATATGGTTATGCATCTGGAAACAGATTTTGACAGCATCGATCTTAACCCGGTCATGTGCACGAAAGAAAATTGTATCGTGGCGGATGCCAGGATTATTTTGAATACAGAAAAATAACCCTTATTTTAAATAACCCAAATACCCCTTGCATACAGACGTCGGTGAATTTAATATTGGGATATCAATTTAACGCCCTTCGGGTGGGTCGGAAACTGGATGCTCGATATGCGATTGTTTGAATCCAGTATCAAATATCATTTGGTTGAACATCGGCAATTTTATTATCACATCGTCATTAGATACGATACGGAGGTTTTGGAATGACCGAACTCATATTATGGAAAAATCGAGAAATCGATAGACTGAGACGAGATATCGAAAGAACGTTTCGGAGATGCAGCACAGAATTTGGTGTTCCCTCAACCCTCATGGAATTTCCAGAGACTATTTCCGTGAATCTTTCTGAAACCGAACATACTTTGGTGTTAATGGCCAAACTTCCCGGCATGAAACCCGAAGACATGGACATCTCGGCGACGGAGAGCACTTTAACAATAAAAGGTGAAACAAAAGAGTCGACAATCGAAGAGGGCGAATCTTATCAACGTATCAGGAGACGTTTTGGCTCATTCTCGCGAACCATTTCATTGCCCCATAGGGTAAAAGTGGATGAAATCGAGGCGATCTACAAGGATGACGTTTTAGCGATTACAATGCCCAAACACGATCCCGGCGATTCTCACGGGATCCGAGTTGATATCAAATAGTCGGCTGACACTAACTGCACAGAAGGGGGGCGTAAATGTCCGACAACAAATCATCCAAGGAAGTCCCTGTCGAACATCTCAGATGGCGACTCGATCCGGCTACCTTGTCTTTTGAAACCACGCAAGATATCAGACCCTTAAAGGAGATTGTCGGCCAGGATAGAGGCGTTGAGGCTTTCCGATTCGGGGTAAACATCGACAAACCGGGATACAATATATTCGTTACCGGTATGGCAGGTTCCGGTAGGATGTCGACCGTGAAAAAGTTGCTTGAGGAGATGTCTAAACGGGATACTGTACCGGATGACCTCTGTTATGTGAACTGCTTTAAAAATCCTGAAACCCCAACCTTGTTGCGGTTGAAAGCCGGTCAGGGCGCTGCCTTTAAACGAGAGATTAAAAATCTTGTGGAAAGGTTAAAAAAGGAGATTCCCGCGTTTTTCGAAAGCCAGGAATATATTAATGTGAAAAAACAGATCCTGGAGACCTCTGAGAAGCAAGCGGGCAGTTTTTTCAAGGGTTTGGATCAGAAAGTGAAGGAGGAGGGGTTTGCCCTAGTGGATGTCCAAATCGGACAGTTCAAAAAACCCGAGTTGATGCCGCTGGTGGACGATAAACCGATACCCATTGATCAGCTTGAAACAATGGTTGAAAAGGGAAGATTTCCAAAAGACGAATGGGAAACCTTGAAACAAAAGCATGCGAAGTTGAGGGGGCAGATCGATCAGATTTTTCTTGAACTCAGGGATCTTCAACGAGAAGTCAAGGAAAAGATCGAAGCCATGGATCGAGCCGCGTTCATGAAAGCGGCGTCCGACCTCACCTCCAGAGTCGCAGAAAAATATCAAGCCGATGCGATCAGAAAATATCTGGAGGCAATGATCGATGACATGGCAGATCATCTTGAAATATTCAGCCCCCAACAACCCCCACAGACACCCGGGCTACCCCAGATGATGCCGAACATCGACCGGTTTCAACCCTATGAGGTAAATCTTTTGGTGGATAACAGCGAACAAAAAAGTCCACCGGTTATCGTCGAGGAGTATCCGACTTACAGAAATATTTTCGGCAGCATCGAGCGGGTGGTTGATCGGAGTGGTGTGTGGCGGACGGACTTCAGCAAGATCAAGGCCGGGTCTTTGGTAAAAGCAAACGGGGGATTTCTTGTGTTCAATCTTGTGGATGCCATTGTAGAGCCGGGTGTGTGGGCAGCGCTGAAAAGAGCGCTTAAAAGCAGAAGGCTTGAAATTCAAACCTTTGACCCCGGCTATTTCTTAACAACAACCGGACTCAAACCCGATCCCATCGAACTGGATCTTAAAGTGGTTCTTATTTCAGATGTATTTCTACATCAGTTGCTGCTGCACCATGATCCGGATATCAAAAAGATATTTAAGGTCAGGGCGGACTTTGACACGGCAATGAATAAGACCGAAAAAAGCATTCAGCAGTTTGCGGAATTTATCAAGATGGCAACCGACGAGGAGAATTTGAAGCCATTTGACCGTTCGGCAATCGCTGCTATGGTGGAACATGCGGTTCGAATGGCCGGGCGCCAAGAGAAAATATCCACCAGCTTTCCGGCAATCCGGGATCTGATCCGGGAGGCGGATTTTTGGGCCGGCAACGAGAACGGATCCGTGGTTAAGGAAAACCATGTGGATAAGGCCGTCGAGGCCAAAATCTACCGATCCAACAGGGTCGAGGAGCATATTCAGGAGATGATCGACCGGGGCACACTGATGATCGATGTGGACGGGGAAGTCATTGGACAGGTAAACGGTCTGGCGGTATATTCCTTAGGGGATTACATGTTCGGCAAACCGTCACGGATCACCGCTTCCACTTCCATGGGCCGAGCAGGGCTGATCAATATAGAAAGGGAAGCGGATATGTCCGGCAACACCCACAATAAGGGGATGCTCATTCTCAGTGGCTACTTGAGAAAACAATACGCCCAGGACAAGCCGCTAACCATGAGTGCCAGCATTGCGTTTGAACAATCTTACAGCGGTGTCGATGGCGACAGTGCATCATCCACCGAGATCTATGCGTTGCTTTCCAGTTTGTCCGAGGTTCCCATCAAGCAGTCGATTGCGGTTACCGGATCGGTGAATCAAAACGGAGAGGTTCAAGCCATTGGCGGTGTAAATCAAAAGATAGAAGGGTTTTTCGATTGCTGCAAGCACAAGGGCTTTACAGGAAAGCAAGGGGTGATGATACCTGAAAGCAACGTAAAGGATCTTATGCTTCGCAAGGATGTCGTCGAAGCCGTTGAAAAAGGCCGGTTTCGTATATATCCGGTATCAACCATCAGTGGGGGGATCGAAATCCTGACGGGAAAAGAATCAGGCACAAAGCAACCGGATGGTCGCTATGCGGAAGGGACTATTAACTATCGGGTCGATCAGAAACTGAGAGAGCTCGCCGAAGGGCTCAAAAAATTTTCCGATGAAGAGAAAAAGGAAAAGCGTAGTTGATTCATAAAATTCTACGCTTCTTTCAAGACTGCTCTCGGAAGAAGTGACCCCTTTGGGGTAGCCGTTTTCTTTCAATGAACGATCCTCGAAACTTGATACTTGAAACTTGGGAAAGTTATTCTTTCAATTTCAAATAGATCCAATCCGTTCTTATCCAGTTTCAAATTTCCAGTTTCTTTTACAAAAAAACTGAGGCTCATTTAATAATCGACAAAGTTTTGTCAGTTTTAAGGCACTATGCGCCTAAATACAAAACACCAAACACGTATATTCTTTACGGAGGTTTCATGCCAAAACGGAATTTAAAGGCTAAGCCTAAGAGGAGTCGCGTCATTTTCAGATTGGATGCTCCAGATGCAAATCAGGTGGTTCTTATGGGTGATTTTAATGGTTGGAATCCAAAAAAGCACGCCATGATTAAAAACAATGATGGTATATGGGAAAAGACAACCATGCTGTTACCTGGCGGTTATGAGTACAAATTTTTGGTGGATGGTCATTGGCAAACGGATCCGAATACTGATCATGCCTGTATAAATTGTTATGGTACCTACAACAACTATATTCAGGTAAGTTCCAAAAAATAAAAACAAGCTCATTGGAGGCAAACATGATCCGATTAAAGCAGCTTTTTACTCCGGTTAAATCCATGAATGCGGAGGAAGCCAAGAAATATATAAACGAGCATCAGGAGGGGACCTTTACTTTGTTGGATGTCCGTCAACCGAGTGAATATCAAGAAGAGCATATCCCTGGCGCCAAACTCATCCCGTTGCCGGACTTGAACGATCGTCAGAAGGAGATCGATCGTGAAAAACCGATGATCGTCTACTGTGCTGTGGGGGGTCGAAGCCGGGTGGCCGCGCAATTGTTATCCGGTATTGGGTTTGAAGAGGTATTTAACCTCCAGGGTGGCATCAAGGCCTGGCAAGGGCAAAAGGCCACCGGCCCCGTCGAGCTGAATTTGGATCTGATAAAGGGGGACGAACCACCCGGGGAAATTCTAGTGTTTGCCTACGGTTTAGAAAAGGGGTTACAAACATTTTACCTTAAAATGATTGAACGGGCCGATGACTCAGAACTCAAAGACCTTTTCCAAAAGCTTGCCGATATTGAAGAGCATCATAAGCGCAAGGTTTTTGAACTGAAACAAAAAGTCGATCCGGCAGATATTGATCAAAAAGCGTTTGAGGCGGAAATAAAGCCGGAAGTCATGGAGGGCGGCTTTGATATCGAAACATTTATGGAACAGAATGCGTCGTACTTGAGTACGGTTCAAAATGTTCTAACGCTCGCCATGATGCTGGAAACCCAAGCGCTGGACCTTTACCTGAGGTTTTCAGACAAAAGCACCAATTCTCAAACCAAAGAGATCCTCCTTGAAGTCTCTCAAGAAGAAAAAACTCACCTGGCCGCGCTGGGGCGGCTGATGGAAGAAAAAAGTAGTAATTAAAACGAAAGAGGAAAAAAATGGCGAAACATTTGGTATTGGTGGGGGGCGGACATGCGCATTTAACTGTGTTAAAACACATCGATGAGTTCGTTAATAAGGGACACCGAGTGACCCTTATTGGTCCTTCCCATTATCACTACTATTCGGGCATGGGGCCGGGTTTGCTTTCAGGTATTTATCGGGAGGGAGACGTCCGATTTCACATTAAAAAGATGGCCGAAGATCGAAACGCTGCGTTTGTTCAAGGCAAGGTCGTTCGAATCGATGCAAAACAACGCCTGTTACATGTCGATTCTGGAGAGGAGATCGATTTCGACGTGCTTTCTGTCAATACCGGCAGCTATGTTCCCAACAATGGGGTCTCCGAATCGGAAACCAATGTTTATCCGGTAAAACCGATTGAGAGCCTTTTAATGGCTCGAAATGCAATCTCTGATCAAGCACGAGGCCGGGAACTTCGATTGTTAGTTGTCGGGGGGGGACCGGCAGGTCTTGAGCTCACGGGCAATTTATGGCGATTGATCAACGATAATGCGGGATCCGCGAAAATTACCTTTTTAGCCGGCCGCAGGTTGCTGTCGTCATTCCCTGAAAAAGTTCGGAAGGTGGCAATTCAGGCGTTGTCCTACCGTGGTATTCAAATAGAAGAGGGTGCGAACGTTCAGCGATTTGAAGAAAGAAAGGCTGTGTTGGAAGATGGCAGTGAGTTTCCCTATGATTTCACCCTATTGGCGTGGGGTATCAAACCTTCCCCGCTTTGCAAGGAATCCGGTCTGCCAACGGATAAAGAAGGTGGGCTGTTCGTCAATGAGTATCTTCAAAGCATAGAGTACCCTGAAATTTTTGGAGGGGGTGATTGTATATGCTTTCAGCAAAGACCGTTGGATAAGGTCGGTGTTTATCCGGTGCGGGAAAATCCAATTCTGTATCACAATCTTTTGGCGGCGGTAACCGGAGGTGAAATGAAATCCTTCGAACCCCAGAAAAACTATCTTTTAATATTCAACCTTGGAGACGGCACCGGACTTTTTTGGAAGGGAAACTGGGTTTGGAAGGGAAAACTTGGTTTTTTTCTCAAAGATTATATCGATAGAAAATTCATGAAAAACTTTCAGGTATCCGGGGAGCGGGATGAATAAGAGTAAAGGAGGAAACACATGGCAGCTGACATAACGAAACAAATCGTTGTTCCCATTGACGGCTCTGAAAATGGAATCAAATCACTGGACTATTTAAAATTGATGTATGGACCTAAACATCCTCTCGAAATTACACTACTTTACATTTTACCTACCTTACCGCCACTTCTTGTGGAGGAAAAGGAAAAAGACAAAGCAGTTGCCCAGAAGTTAAAAGCGGTTGAGAAAAAGAATATTCAAATAGCGGAACGAATTTTAGCAGACGCAAGGTCCCATTTACATAATTTGGGATTTAAGAAAAACCAGGTAAATGCCGTTCACCGGGAAAAACAGACAGGTGTTGCAAAAGATATTTGTAACTGGGCAGATAGTGAGCGCGTAGATGCAATCATGATAAACACTCGTGGAAGAACCCGATTGCAGGCTTTTTTTATGGGGGAGGTCTCGAGAAACGTATTGGAGTATTGCCCGGAAACTCCGACTTGGTTGCTGGAACCGGTGGTTCGGAAAAAAGGGGTATTGATTGCAATCGATAGCTCTGAAAATGCATTACGGGCGGCGGATCATGCCGCGTTTATGCTTTCGGGTACTGATTGCCCAGTCACGCTTTTTCACAGCAAGCGTCAGTTAAAACGATTTGTTCCGGACGAGATATTGAAGGAGGTACCGGAATTGGAAGCGGTGTGGAAACAGGCAGCAGGAGAACAAGTGGTACCCTACTTAGAAAAAGCGAAAGAAAAGCTGCTAACCGCCGGTTTAAATGAAGATCAAATTACCGTAAAGGTAGTGGACGGAAGCCGCAGTGCAGCCGTTGATATCCAAAAGGCGGCACAAAGGTATGACTGTGGGACAATTGTACTGGGTCGAAGGGGTCTTACCGGTGTGAGAGAGTTAATCATGGGAAGTGTTACCCGAAAGGTATTGGAAAATTTCTCCGGCACGGCGGTTTGGATAGTAAGGTAGACTTGGAGAAAAACATGGGAAGAAATATCGGGTTTGTTTCAACACGGTTTGCCGGGACGGACGGGGTTTCGCTTGAAGCCAGTAAATGGCGGGAAGTATTACTCAGAGACGGGCATCACTGTTTCTGGTTTGCCGGCGAATTGGACAGGGCTCCGGACAAAAGCTTTTTAGTGCCTGAAGCCCATTTTCAACACGAAAAAATAGAGGCGATTAATAAGGAAATTTTTGGGAAAAAACAGCGTACAGCTGATGTTACTAATGAAATTCAAAATCTAAAGAACCACCTAAAGCAGCACCTGGAAGAATTTATTGAGCGATTTAACATTGATCTTCTGATCGTTGAAAACGCGCTGAGCATTCCATTAAATGTTCCTTTAGGGCTTGCACTAACAGAAATGGTCGCTGAGACATTGATCCCAACCATTGCCCATCACCATGATTTTTATTGGGAAAGAGTTCGTTTTACATTAAATGCCGTTGGAGATTACATCCGAATGGCCTTTCCACCGAATCTGCACAATATCGAACATGTGGTGATCAATTCCGCGGCACAGGAGGAATTGGCGCTTCGTACCGGTATTTCATCACTGATAATTCCCAACGTATTGGATTTTGAGCATCAGCCTCGTGTAAATATACAGCGCACAGAGGCGTTTCGAGAATCCATCGGGTTGAAACCTGAAGACATTATGATTTTACAACCCACCCGAATTATACAAAGAAAAGGTATCGAACATGCCATCGAACTGGTTAAAGAGCTCAAGGATCCTCGATATAAACTGGTTATCTCCCACGAAGCCGGAGACGAAGGGTT
Organism: Deltaproteobacteria bacterium; assembly: GCA_024644775.1. The sequence continues at coordinate 13,189 of JAHEHB010000034.1, read as the reverse complement.
TGAATACGCTGAATATTTGAAAGACGAGGCAAAAGGCCGTGGGGTGGATCTTCGCCTATTCAATGCCCGGATGGTAGATCCTTTAAGTGATAACAATCACACAAACAATAATATCCAAAAAGATCATTTCTCGCTGTGGGATGTCTATCCCCATGCTGATTTTATCACCTATCCCAGCCTGTACGAAGGCTTCGGCAATGCTTTTCTGGAGGCGGTCTATTTTAAGAAGCCGATATTGATCAACAGATATTCAATATTCATCAGAGACATCGAACCGCGAGGGTTTGATTTAGCGGCCATGGACGGCTTTCTCACTAGAAAAACAGTAAAAAAGGTAAGAAAAATTCTGGAAAACCCGGAGAGGATGCAGAAAATGGTGAATCAAAATTATGATATTGCGCTCCGGCATTATTCATTTGCGGTTCTTCAACGGTGGCTGAAAACAATTCTGATTAATTTCTTTGGTATGGAAGCCTAAAACCGATTTCCAAACATCGCAATTTCTCCAATCCCCGTACCAGGCGCTCCTACCTTGGCGGGGGGTAAGCCTCAAAATACTCAATGTGCGGATGCCTGTCCTTTAATCAGATTCTAAAACGATAGCCGCCCGGGTGGGGAGATAAAGACTCAACACATGCCGTATCCGGCTTTTTTCTTTTCCCTCTATTGTAAAGTGATACTGATTCGAATCGAGTCGGCCATGACCGCCGTATTTTCCTACATCTGTATCAAAAATCGTTCGATACCGACCTGCCGACGCTTCAAACGTATAATCAACATGTGAGCAAGTTGGATGGAAGTTAAATATGAATAGAAGCCCTGACCGTTCAAAAGCGATGACCTGATCGTCAATATGTTCATAGATTAGATTGGGTCCTGTTGCCTGAAGTATTCGATACTTATCAGCCAGTGCCATCATGTCGCGATCAAATTTCGCCAAAAAATGATACTTTAATGAGGGATTATCCACCAGGTGCCACCGCCTTTGCGCGTATTTATAGGACCAGGCATTTCCTTCTCTGGGGAAATCGATCCAGTCCGGATGACCGAATTCATTTCCCATAAAGTTGAGATATCCGTTGCCGGCGGTAGCCAGCGTAAGCAAACGGATTATCTTGATCAAAGCCATTCCTCTGTCGACGGAAAAATTGTCATCGTCGGTTCGCATATGATCATACATGGCCGAACCGATGAGACGAAATATCAGCGTTTGATCGCCTACGAGTGCCTGGTCATGGGATTCTGCATAGCTGATGGTTTTTTCATCCTTTCTTCGGTTGGTCAACTCGTACCACAGGTGTCCCATGTGCCAGTCTTCATCCCGCGTATCCTTTGTGAGCCGGATCCAATAATCCGGAACCCCCATGGCAAACCGATAATCGAATCCGATACCACCTTCCGACGATGGCGCAGCAAGCGCCGGCATGCCGCTCACATCTTCCGCAACGGTGATGGCATCCGGGCGTACTTCATGAATCACCTTGTTGGCTAACGCTAAATAGGTGAGGGCATCTTCATCCACACTGTCATCGAAATAATCATCATAGGAAGTAAAGGCTTTCCCCAAACCATGATGTAGATAGAGCATGCTGGTAATGCCATCGAACCGAAACCCGTCTACATGGTACTCATCAAGCCAAAAGCGGCAGTTTGATAGAAGAAAATGAATCACCTGATGTTTCCCATAGTCGAAACACCGTGAATCCCAGGCCTCATGACGCCCCCGGGGATCCGCGTGGAAAAACTGATACAGCGTTCCATCGAATCGGCTAAGCCCTTCCACTTCGTTGGATACTGCATGGGAATGGATGATATCCATGATTACCCGAAGGCCGTGGGAATGAGCCGTGTCAATGAGACGCTTGAGTTCGTGAGGCGTGCCGAATCGAGATGACGCAGCAAAAAAATTGGAGATATGGTAACCAAAGGATCCATAATACGGGTGTTCCTGGATGGCCATGAGCTGCAATGTATTGTAACCGGCACCGACAACTCTGGGTAGAACCCTGTCAGTAAATTCATCGTATGTGCCGACTTTTTCTTCATCCTGTGCCATTCCCACATGGACCTCGTATATCAATGGTGGATCTGCCGAACATCGAAAATCAGGATGCTCCCATTGATAAGGATCCGGTGGGCACCACACCTGGGCATTGAAGATCAACGTGTTTGGGTCTTGTACGACGCGTCGGGCATAGGTGGGGATCCGATCGCCGGCACCACCGGGCCAGTGAATTCGAAGGCGAAAGAGATCACCATGGGATACAGTGTGGGCGGGCAGTCGGATTTCCCAGACTCCCTCCGAGTCGAACCGATCCAGCGAAAAAGATGATTTCTCCCGCCAGTCGGTGAATTCTCCAATCAGATAAATTGCCGTTGCATTGGGAGCCCATTCCCGGAATACCCATTCGTTATGATGAAAAAAAATGCCGAAATATTCATGGCCGGAGGCAAAATCAATCAAGCTCATTTGTCTGTCGGTGAGATGCGTTTCGACGTCGGCTATTTTTAAAAGGCGACGATGAAGAATCTTTTCGTAAGGTATTAAATACTTATCGCGCTCAAGAAGGTGTTTAACCGCCCGGTTGATTTGGGTATTTTTACCGGTACACTTTGGTTGTTTTAAATATTTACCATTCATCCGACTAAATATTTTTCGCAAAGCCTCCGACACATGTCTAATCCGTCGTCGCGTTGATCAAAGGGCGTTGGAGCATTTTTTCATACAAATCAATGTATTGTTTCGCTGTATTGTCGTGTGTGTAGGTAGCCGCACTCTCGATCATAATCCGTTGGATTTGTTTCGCCTTTTTTTTGGGAGAGAGGTTATAAAAGCCCATCGCCTGATCGATTGCCCAGAAAAGGCCGTTGGCATCAAATGTTTCAAACAGAAAACCGCTGCCGGTGTTTTTTTTGATATTTAGATGAACGATCGTATCATGGATTCCTCCCGTGTCATGAACGACTGGAAGTGCGCCATAGATTGGCGCAATCATTTGCGGGAGTCCGCAGGGTTCAAAGAGTGAAGGCATCAGAATAAAGTCTGCAGCACCGTAGCTCAAATGTTCCAGTGTATTACTAAAATCGTAAATCGCCACGCGATCTTGAAACCCATGAAGATTTACGATATCCCTGAAAACCATCTGATAATCACCGTTGGCGACAAAAACGACTTGCAGATTTTGATTCCAATAGCGAGAAATAACGTTAAAGAGAATATCGGCCAGCAACTGGCATCCCTTCTGCACGGGATCGAGTCGTGATGGCCAAAAAAATATCGGCGCATGATCATCCTGAATCAAACCTAATTTCTTTTGAAGAAAACGCTTGTTTTCTTTTTTACCGGCAACGTGATCTTTGGGGCCATAATTTCGTTTCAAATCCGGGTCGGTTGTCGGGTCGAAAGATGGATCCGGCGCATTGAGTACGCCGGCGGCGCAATCAGCCTTCACTTTGTTCGCCAATTCCCATCGTAGCGGCGCGTTCACAAATTCATGTTTGCCGTTGACAATTTCCGAAAGAAACGTTGGGCTGACGACATTGACAAAATGGGCGGCAAAGACACCACTGGTCAGAAAATCCACCGGGTTGGTTTCACGGGACGCTTCGTAATTCGTCGCCATGTTTTCAAAATACAAGTTCTGCCAAAAAGCAGCCGCATCGATGCCTCGGTCCTCGATAAAAGACAGTGTGGTTTTAATGGTGTGGATGTTGTGAACCGTAAAAAGGCAGGGAATTGCCAACTGCCTTGCCATGGCCGGAATTAAACCGGTCATCCAGTCATTGCAGTGGATCAAATCCGGTTGAATACGGGGGACGGTGTTGTTTATGACCTCACGTTGAAACGCCAAAGAAAGTTTGATGTTTTCCTCTCCGTAACGCGAATATACTCTGTTAATATAATAAAATGCCCGGTCCTCGGCCAGATGGATGCGATCATCAGGCATTTTCCGCTGAATTCTGTTGATTTCCGTATTTAAAACCGGCGCCAATCTGTCACTGAACAGGGCACGGTAATCCGGTATGGCGACATGGACATCGGCACCCTGAGCAAACAAAGCCGTAATTAGGGCTGCCGACACATCGGCAAGTCCCCCGGATTTGACCGTATAGAATGTGGCCAGACCACCCATACGGTCCGGAAGATACGTTACTTCCGGAGTCACTATTAACACGCGTGGGTTATTAGGTGAATCGTTCATCGTTTTGGTTCTCCCAATGCTGGCCTTCGGCGATCAGCGGCGGCGCTGACACTTGTATGAAACTTCATGGAATGACGAATGATCCGCCTCGGCGGAACGAATTGTGGATGTCGCTTTCAGCCATCGTAGCCTTCGGCCACTATGGCGAAGTCGGTTCGCTCTGCTCTTTTTAACAAATAAAATAGAAAGAATTCCTTAATTCGCCCAGGTTACAAGACCGGGGGTGAATTTTACCCAGTCGTCTCCTTTGGGTGTAACCCGGGCCGTAAAACCGTAACGACCCGTTTTATTCAGGGTAAAATCACAGGCGTATAAATAGTTTCCACTGCCGCGATCGTGTTTTACCGCCATTGGTTCGTTGTGGCTGGTTTGCAGCGTTTCCACATTTTTTAGCGGACCATAGTAGAGGTCCACCACGACTTCTTCCGGCGCCAGTTTCCCCAGGTAAATTTCTGAAGTTACATGAATCGTATTTCCCACGTACAAAGATGCCGTTGTTTCCATTGTTGGGGACTTTGCCTGAATTTCGTTCCAATGAGCCTTAAACCGATCGAGCTGCTGACTCAGTTGCGTTGCTTCGGCCGCATGGTTATCGACAAGACCCTTTATTCGTTTTTCAGCATGCACATAAAAACGTCTTACATAATCGTCAACCATTTTGTGGCTGCTGAATCGCTGCATGGCCATCATCATGGATGCTTTCATCATCTTGATCCATCCAGACGGCAAATCATCGTTGTTCCTTTCGTAAAAGCACGACATAACATCATTTTCAAGGACATTATAGAGCGCTTGACTCTCGACGGCATCCTGGTATTTATGATCGGTATACTCCTCTCCATTGCCGATTCGCCACCCGGTTTTTTCAGAGTATCCCTCGCACCACCAACCGTCAAGAATACTGACATTGAGCACACCGTTAAGTGCCGCTTTCATGCCGGATGTTCCGCATGCTTCAAAGGGACGCCGCGGCGTATTGAGCCACACATCGGCACCCTGAACCAAGTGACGCGCAATGTGGGGATCATAGTTTTCCAAAAAGATAAACCGATGTCGAATACTTTTCCTTCGAGCAAACCGAATAAGCTGTCGGATGAGATCTTTTCCGCCTTGATCCTTGGGATGCGCTTTTCCGGAAAAGATGAACTGTACCGGCCGGGTTTCAGATGTGATGATGCGTTCTAAACGTTCCGGATCCATCAATATCAGGTACGCCCGTTTATAAGATGCGAATCGACGGGCAAATCCAATGGTCAAGATATCCGGATCGAGCACCGCTTCAACTTCATCCATCATCGCTTTGGGTGCATTTCTTCTCTGGTACTGTTTTTTCATTAACTCCCGGCAGGTTCGGATCAGACGAGATCGATTCATTTCATGAGCACGCCAGAGATCTTCATCATAAATTTCCTCAATTCTTTTAAAAATATCCGTATTCCAGGGACTCAGCGTCCAGTCTTGCCCAAGATATCGTTCAAAAAGTCGCGTGAATTCATAAGAAATCCATGTGGGCACATGTACCCCATTTGTTACATGAGTAATCGGTGCCTCATCCTCCGGTCGTTTCGGCCAAACGTGAGACCACATGCGTCGAGCCACTTTGCCGTGCAACTCGCTTACGCCGTTGCAGTACTGGGCCAGCCGAACACCGAGAACAAACATGGAAAACGGATAGTCTGAATCTGATCCGTTCAATTGGCCCCAGGACAGTATCTCGTCAACCGATACCCCAAGCTTTTTCTCAAACGGCACCACACACGGTTTTAAAAGATCAACAGAAAATTCATCGTGGCCGGCGGCCACCGGCGTATGGGTTGTAAAGACCGTGGATCGAGGTACGATTTCCAGCGCTGTTTTCAGCGACACCGAATGAATCGACATGATTTGTGCCAAGCGCTCTAAACAGGCAAAGCTACAGTGACCTTCATTCATATGGATGACACTCGGATTAACGCCCATTGCGGCGAGTGCCCGCATTCCACCAACACCCAGCAGCATTTCTTGAGATAGTCGAATATTTTGATCGGCGGCATACAAATTTGCGGTAATATCTCTGATATGAGCCGGGTTTTCAGCGAGGTTGGCATCGAGCAAATATAGTGGGACACACCCGACATCGATTTTCCAGACGACCGCTTGAATCTCACCCTCAGGTCCTGTGATCGTTACATAAAGGTCGTTTCCGGTTTGGTCTTTTGCACGCTCGACCGGCAAGTTGAAAAGGTCATGTTCCGGATAGGATTCCTGTTGCATTCCGTCCTGGTTTAAAAATTGATAAAAATAACCCTTGCGATAAAGGAGTCCTATGCCAATTATCGGAAGCGCCATGTCCGATGCAGCCTTTAAATGATCTCCCGCCAGCATTCCTAACCCTCCCGCATAAAGCGGCAGACTCTCATGAATCCCAAACTCCATAGAGAAATACGCAATTTTTCCCTGAATTTTCGACAATCCAGATTCGGGTTCATTCGAAGGCGTGGCTCGAATGGATTCAAAGCCTTTTTTTACACGGTTCATATGATCGTGAAAGCTATTGTCTTTGGCCAGCTCTTCATAGCGCTTTTGGGGTACCAAAGATAGAAAGGCAATCGGATTGCTTTTCGCAGACTCCCAAAGCTTAGGCTCAATTCGACGAAACATCTCGATAGCATCGTGCTGCCAGCTCCACCAGATGTTTCTTGATAGTTTCTCTAAAAATGATATGGGCTCCGGCATTGCCGGCAAAACCTGAAATGTCTGTAAATGAGTCATATTGCAGTGCTCGTTTCCTTTCAACGTATTTAGATTTTTACTGGTTCATTCTATGAATTCATCTCTCACATTTGTAATATGTTGAAATTCTAAAATTATTTTTGAACCGCAGAATACTGAACAGGGAATGTCGAATTTCGAAGTTTTACGATCACCTATAGGGTTCTAGATTCCTTGTTCGATATTTGATATTCAAAATTCTAAATCTAATCGAAGAGACATTCAAGGATTAATTTTTTTGTATCATTCGGAATTTATGAGACAAGCAGTTTCCAGACCCTCAAGGCTTCGCTGACTGCCCACGCCTGAGCGTCGCAACCCCGCTGGCGATGTGGGAAATCCCCATCCAGGATTTCCGGAATGTGTCCGATGCACCCCGACTCAATCAACCGGGCGCAACTGGCAAGCCACGCCAGGGCGGTCTGCTTTGTGTGTTCTCCATAGGCCTTTACCCAGGCCTCACAAAAACTGGGAAACACCCACGTCCATGCGGTACCATTGTGATAGGCTGGTTTTCTCTGGGTATCTTCATCTCCGAGGTACTTTCCTTGATAAGGATAAAAGGGTTCATTCAGTATTTTTCCGTTATGCCCGATAGGCAAAGGACGGCCTACGGGACGATCCGCAAGGCTGCGTATCGCGCCGGGAACCAGAAGTTCTTCACACGCGGTTACCACACATTGACAAGTAGAGGATTCTGTGACAGCCCCCAAGGTAATTGCAAACAGCTGATTGGGTCGAAGGGCATCGTCCTTTTCAGCATTTTTGGCCGGTTGACCGGCATCGGCATAAAGGCAATCTGAAAGATACGTTTCATCTTCAAGATAAAAGCGCTCCAAAATGGAATCTTGAACCTGTTCCGCAAGTTTCTCCCAATTTTTATTGGTGTCAATCCGCGCCAAAAAGGAAAGGGTGGCGTACCAAAGCGCCTGTATTTCGATGGGATACCCTTGGCGAGGCGTACCGGCTGGAAAATTCGTATCCATCCAGGTGAAGTGAGACGGACTGAAGAGCAGTCCTGATTCCGGGTCGATACGAATCCCATTCGGGGTTCCGGAAATCAGAGACTGTCCTATGGAAACAAGGACATGCCGTATTTTTCTGTCTCCGCAGGTTTCTTCAAGGAAGCCGTCGGTTCCTTCTTGGTGAATGAGATCCTGACAGGCAACGAAAAACCAAAGCGATGCATCCGATGTATCCCGGTTGCCGGCGTCGTTGCCTCGGATCATATTGGGTAGGGTGCCCTTATATTCAAATTGACCAAACTGTTTTAGGATTTTCCGGGCATCCTCTGTCTTTCCATCTGCAATCAACCCCCTTACGACGATCAATGCATCACGCCCCCAGTCTAAAAACCACGGATATCCCGCAATCACGGTTTTAAGGGCGTCTCTGTTAACAACAAAATGGTTCAATGCCCGGCTCAATGTATGATCCAGTTTAATGCTTTCAGTTTCTTCCTGAATAAACGCTTCCGTTGCGAAAGTTTGCGACGACCGGAACTCCACTGGCTTTGGCGACGCCTGTGCCGTCAATTCTACAATACGGCTCCCGTCTAATTGGATGGAAAAATATCCGGGGCTAAACAAATCAGAATCAGGATCTATTCCACGTTCTGCATCCACGGATCGACGCACCATATAACGCCATTCCGGCTCCCAAACAAACTCGCCCCGGGAAACGTTCACTTGTAAAGAATGCTCAGCGTCCGGCGTAAACGTAAAACCATCCGAATGGTTTGTTACGGCTTTTAGGAACCGGTGTTCCGGACCGGTGTAGGCTTTCGTCGTATCATGGAAATTACGGCTTTCGATATCGGGACGTAGAATCAATCGGACTTCTTTTTCGTCGGCAAGTCTTTCCTTAACACCTTTTGCTGGATGACGGTGAAAGGCCAGGCGAATCCCGTTTTCCCCGGAGATCATCTCAACGCCGATGGTTATTACGACATATTCCCCCTGACCCGTGGGGATATGATAGCGCCAAAATCCCCGCAAACCGTTTGCCGAGTGGAACAGGTCCAAACAATCTTTGCTGATTTCCTGTGAGAAGCCTTGAAACACGATCCATGCGCGGCAGCGAGAAAACATAATCCACCGATCTTCGGGAATGTTCGGACGCAGGTTTGCCGCAAGAAGTGCATCGTAGCGGCTGTTCAATTCGCCCCATGAAACAGAAGTGCGAAGCATCGCGCCGTTTCCATTGGTGGCTAAGAAAAGGAGGGGTCGATGAAGGAGTTTCGGCCGGCGATACGCTCTTTTTGACACCACCGTTTGGGCCTGTGGAAGATAAAGAAGCGAAGATGTCGCATGTCGATTTCCATCAGCCTCGAAGACCGAAAGCGTCAACGTAAGCGATCGGAAGGCTTTTGGGGTCGGTTGCGGCGAGAACAGGGCAAAATATCCTTTGTGTGACAGGGGTAAGCTTTCTTCGTGGGCGATCGTACGATTTCCCTCCATGATGTGGGCTCGAAACGGGTGTTCGGCACGAATCAAAAGAAAATATTCCGGGGGCACCATAACCGCTCGCTTCACATCACGGGGCCACTGCCAGCTTACGACTCGCGATTCTTCCCCTGCAGAATTAATGCCTCGACAGTATTCTATCGGGTCTTTGCCGAGTTGGTCGGCAGCACGGTCCGGATCAAATGAAGCCAGGTCCATTATACCGTTATAATATTGGAGTGCTTCTAGTGCTTTTGCCCGTTTGCACTGTCTTAAAATTCGCTCCGGAACCGCAAGGGTATCTTTGTGAGTACTTTGAATTATTTCGATATCTTTAATATCGGGGGATAGACAGAGCACTTGACCCGGTTCCAACAAATACCTGGAAATTCCATCTGTTGCACCAATCGTGAGTTTTGCATCGGTGAGAAGATCTACAAAGGCGGTTGTTGTAATTCCAGTTTGCAGAGGATCCCACATCGCTTGAGTCCGGTTCGAGTCGTCTAAATTCGCCACGACGAGCACTTTCTTTCCGGAAGGAATGTGATGGCGAAGTAAAACGATATGATTTCCATCACCCTTTTGAATCATTTTCAGTTTTGTCTGGTCAAAAAAGGCAGGATGGGTTTTTAGCAGGGTCGACAGTCGACTGATTTCCTTCACCTGATTGGACGCGGCTCCCCAGTTCAAAGAAGGAGCGTTATGGACATTTATTTTTTCTGTGGCAAACCACTCCACGCCGTTGGCAAAACCGAAAGCTCCCTGATGGGAACAAAGCGCACATAAGGCGGTGCGCATTTTCGCAAAAGTCTGTGAGCGAGAGGCCAACCGGTTGTTATCGTGGGTTTCTGAAAAATGAACGAGTACACCATCGCTGTTTGAAATATCGATAGCCCCCGGAAGGTAATCTTCGATTTGACTACGATCGTAGTTTTGAAACAGTTCGGAGTACGCCCAGTTAAAGTTTGCCCGGTTGAGGATATCCCGGGTAACCGATATCTTTCCTCCCAAGCCTTCAAGAAAAAAGAGGGTATCCGGATATTGCTCTCGAACAGCGGCGATAATATATTTCCACGCGGAAACGGGAATCATATAACCGGCATCACATCGAAACCCATCCACCCCGCGTCGACACCATGTGAGAAAAATTTCTGCCATAAACCGCCACAGAGAGGGTTGTGAATAGTCGAGTTTGGTTAAATCTTCCCACTTTACGCCCCATGCACTCGGTACTTCGATTTTTCCTTGGGGATCCCGGAGCAGCCATTGGGGGTGGGTATTGTGAAGCCTGGCGGCCCAACCGGTGTGATTAATGGCAATGTCCAGGATGAGCATTGCATGTCTCGCATGAACGGCATCGACGAGTTCGATAAACTGCTCAAGCGGTGTGGATCGGGGATCAAATTCTGCCAAAGCAGGGTCGACTGTTTTAAAACTGATTGAAGCAAATGGGCTTCCGAATCGTCCCATTCGACCGTAAGTAGTGGGGGTGGGATGAATCGGTAAAAGTTGAATAATCCTGCAACCGAGCTCTCCGATAATAAAGTCGAGCTCTCCCATAAGATCTCGAAATTTTCCGGATGGAGGGATAACCGCATACCCTTTTTGATCCAAAGTTTGGATGAATGTATCCTCTTGAGCGGTGGTTTTGCCATCCCCATACTTGTTGGGGCCAAATTGCCGAACAAATGCATTGTAAACAATATTCGCGCAACAGGTATGGGCAGGTTCCACATTGATGGCACAATTTGGTCCTTTCGGCCATATCGGATCAACGGCTTTTCTTTCCAAAAAAAAACTCTTGGCTTCAAAATGACCGACCTCACAAAGGGAAAGTGTCACCTGAAACTCCCGATCGTTTATCGGCTTCATGGGAATATCGAACCAGTCCTTGCCCAAAGGTGTCTTTTCATGTTCGATTTCCTGAATGATTTCATCTCTCGTATTGCCGGCGTAACCGATATTTGTGCGAAGCCAGGCGGTTCCTTTTTTAGGGGCTGGGAGTGATAGTTTGAAGACCTGGGTATCTCCCCGATATTTTAACAGACGCGATCCAGGAGAAGGGTCTTGGGATAAAGATTCGTAAGTATTCAACGTTGTTCTCCTTCCGCGCTCACCGCCCCTTTATCACTTCAATCAGACGCAAGTCTTTTCCGGTCGAGTTTCCCAATCGGTGAAAACTGCCTGCGGGGATGTTTAAGGCCTGATTTTCTTCCAGCGTAGAGATTTCTTCACCGACGATGATGTCCGCCTTGCCTTCCACCACCAGGAGTTGTTTGCTCTGTTCTTCCAGCATCGTTTCGGGAATCTCGGTATTTTGGAAAACGACCATTTCGTTGACTTGCAAACCGTCCGAGTCTTCTAATATTTTTAGGTACCCCCAGGGTTTGTTTATCGTCGTGTGTACCTGGTATTCCTTGCGGCCTTTTTCTTTTAATGTGCTGACAATGCTTTTGACCTCTCGACTATTTTCCATGTCAGATACGAAAACGGCATCGGGGGTCACTACGATCACCACGTCTTCAAGATTGTTTAGGGCGATCAATCGCTTATGCCCCATCACAAAACAATTTTTCGTATTTTGCAGAATGACATCACCGGATAAGATTACATTGCCGTTTTCATCCTTGGGGATAAAATCGTAAAGCGATTTCCACGAGCCGATGTCATTCCACCCGAAATCAGCCGGCAACACAACCCCTTTGTCTGTATTTTCCATGACGGCATAGTCGATGGACGTACTTTCAAGTTGGCTGTAATTTTCAACGTCAAGCGGCATTTTGCCGGTAACGATGGCGTGAAGCTGTTCGACCATCTTTGGCTTATGCTTTTGGAATTCATCAAGAACCACCGACGCTTTGAATGCAAACATGCCGCTGTTCCAGTAAAAACTGCCGGCTTCGAGATATTTTTGAGCGGTTTTAAGATCAGGCTTTTCCACAAACCGCTTGATAGCGAATCCCGCTCCTCTCTGAACCTCAGAAGCCTCAATGTACCCGTAACCGGTTTCCGGATACCCGGGTGTGATACCGAATGTAACGATATAACCGTCCAACGCCAGAGAATAGGCCGATTGTACGCTTTGGTGAAACAGGGAAACATCACCAATGAGATGATCTGCCGGAAAAATAAAAATCAGGGCATCTTCATTCTCTTTGAGGATCTCCAAAACCGCTAACAAAATCGCCGGGGCTGTGTTGCGACCACAGGGTTCGTCGATCGTTGTACCTTGGGCGGAAATGGCCAGGGCATTCATATCCCCTATGACCGTGTGGGAATGATTTTTCCCGCATACCACTCGAATCTTATTCGCATCGAACAGCGGCAATAGCCGTTTGATGGTTGTTTGGATGAGTGACTCATCCCCTAAAAAATTCACCAACTGTTTTGGGAAAAGCTCCCTGGATACCGGCCACAATCGGGTACCGCTGCCGCCGGCCAGCAAAACCGGATACGCATCGATAGTCGCTTTCGCCACAATAAACCTCCTAATAGTATTCTTTGACTCAACGCCGAAGTTCTCCGTCAATGTTCTCCCTAAAAGTTTTCCCTAAAAGTTCTCAATGACGCCGTTTGGATGCACGCTGTCACGACAATGGTCTTTTATAAATCAAAATCAGGGATATTAAAATCGTTTTTGACAATTTTATGCATATGGGTCATGATAACCAGCTAAAAAATTTGAAACTTCGATGCCTATACAGGAGACGCGCTTATGAGTCAGCCATCGCGAAAAAGAATTCGGTTATTTCCGTCTGCCCAGGAGGATGCCGTATCTGCCAGGAAATATGT
>JAHEHB010000628.1 GCA_024644775.1 Deltaproteobacteria bacterium | reverse complement strand
CAGCTCGTTCAGGCTGGCGTCGGGCGGCAGCGCACTGTTGGGCAGGGCATCGCGGGAGGACCGAATGATGGCCCGGTAGTCGATCACGAAAGTGGGGATACCATGCCGGTGGCCCAGTTCGAGGCCGGCAGCCTGCGGGTTGTCCGAACCGATAAAGACCACCTCTCCGGCCAGTTCTCCCACTTTGCAGGCGTCTATGATTGCTCGCAGGTTTGTGCCGGTGCCTGAAATCAATGCACCAATTTTGATAATGTCCGCCATCGGCGACCTCCTAACCCGTGTCTATGTACAACAAAACGAGATCTATTTCAAATTGTTACAATTGAGACGTCACTTGCCGCCGCTCACAGCGCACTGAGCGGGTTGCGATGTCGGAATAAGGGACACGGTAAGAAATAATTCCACACGATGGCGCCGGATTATGGTTTGTCTAAAAGGTGCATCCACCTGCGCAAATCGGGATACGTGTGGGTGGATGTAACGCAGTAGGCGGGCCATAAGACAAGCAAGAGCTGAAATTATTTGTTGCCGGAACCCAAAATTCGTTGTAGGCTTTTAGCGTCTTTGGTTGCACCTTCGGTTTGATTGACGCCGATGTCTTAATGAGCACCGAAACGATTCGATCGTTGGCGGATTCGCCGTTAAGCCCCCCCCTGCTTTTGGCCGAATTTTATTTTAAGTTTTTCGAGGACGAGCGGCGGCACCATACCTTCAATGTTGCCGCCGAACCGGGCTGCCTCTTTGATAATAGAGGAGCTGGTAAAAATCCAGCGCAGACCGGTCATCAAAAAAACCGTCTGGATTTCACGGTTGAGGCGTCGGTTCATAAGGGCCATCTGGAACTCGTACTCGAAATCCGAAACGGCCCGCATGCCACGCAGAATCGCATTGGCTTTTCGTTTGGCGGCATAATCCACCAAAAGACCATCGTAACGATCGATTTCGATATGCGATAGGCTCTTCATGCTCTCTCGGAGCATGCCCAGACGTTCTTCCACTGAAAAAAGGGTTTCTTTTCCGGGGTTGTACAAAATGGTGACGATGATCTTATCGAACAGTTTCAATCCCCGCTTGACGATGTCCAGGTGACCGTTGGTAACCGGATCGAAAGACCCCGGATATATCGCAACTCTCGCCATAGCCTTCATCCGCCACTTGTTGAGTTAGCGCCCAACCACGGCTGCATTAAGAGCACGGATCAGCTTCCGATCCAGAAGTGTAAAATTTTCTGCAAGTTCAAGGAAATCAAGAATTTGCGCGGAAGCCCACTCTCGTGGGCCGCACGAGTTATTTTACGGGCTCGTCACGTCTCCGACCCGCTCTTGGTGACGCCTCCGGAGTGATTTGTGCTGCGATTGCAGAAAAGAGCCATTTGCCGGCAGCAATACAAAGGCGCCGGAGTTTCAGGTTGGGCGTTCATAGCACACATTCTAAAAATGAAACAAGGGTTTTTCCGTAGCGTCTCTGATCGTGAAGTACATAGCCCTCCAAGCCACACGGAAGCGGCTCGCGCGAAGAGTGTTCAAGAATCAGGCAGTGGTCGGGTGCCAGGATAGAGTAACGCCGGAATAGATTCAAGCCGTCGCGGACAAGACCCCGGTCATAAGGCGGGTCCATGAAAACGAGATCAAACCGTGGCTGAGATATTGGAATGCTGTCGAGACCGCGGGTGATGTCACAAAGGATGACCCGTGCCCGATCCAGGAACCGGCACATCTTTAGGTTGCTATAAATAACAGTTACGGCCGCACGGCTGTTGTCGATGAAAACGACCGCGCGTGCACCGCGGCTCAGTGCTTCAATGCCGAATGCACCGCTCCCGGCAAACAGGTCCAACACCACGGCTTCCGGAACCCGGGCAGCGATGATATTAAAGATCGACTCCCGCAGTCGGTCGGCGGTCGGCCGAATCGAAGAGCCACTCAAAGACGCCAGTTTTTTTCCTCTCAGGTTCCCGCCGATAATGCGCAAATGAATATATTCCTTAACCGAACAGGAGCTGGGTTACCTAATGATCTCTTTTATTTTTTTATGCAGGTAACTGCGTCCGACACCGAGTATTTCTGCGGTCCTGGTGATATTGTTTTTAT
>JAHEHB010000627.1 GCA_024644775.1 Deltaproteobacteria bacterium | reverse complement strand
ATTGGATTTAAAAGGATTAGCATGTCCCATGCCCGTGGTGAAGGTCAGTAAAGGGATTAAAGAGGTTGAAGTCGGACAGATAATCGAGGCGCATACAACGGATCCTGGAGCACTAACGGATTTTCCAGCGTGGGCGAGAACCAGCGGAAACGAAATCCTAAAAACCGATCAAGAGGGTGAAATTATCAAATTTTTTATAAAGAGGGTGGCACAATAATACAAAAGATATCTTTTGTTAGAGGCTATAGTGGATTCTCTCATCTATATCGTTCTTGTACCCATGGTGTATATTGCGTTTGCTGTCTTCTTTCTGGGCACCGGTCTACGGCTTGTAAAAATATTTCGTGAACCCAGGCACCCGACGACGCTTCAAATATTTCCCGAAAGACATCCCCGGTGGTTATGGGTGTTACACGATACCTTTCTATTTCCAACGGTCAGGCGGCATAATCCCTTACACTGGGTGGTTTTAATACTGTTTCATATATCTTTTCTGTTACTCATTGTCGGACATCTTGAACTGATCGAAGAATTCTCTGTTTTTCAGATTTTCGAACACGATGTCTTTTTGGGCGGAGGATATGTTGGATTGATCCTTTCAGTTGCCCTGCTTTTTTTTATTTTTAGGCGATTTGTATCTCCCTATCGAGAATTATCTGTACCAGAAGATTTTTATCTGTTGATTGTGTTGTTTCTCACCGCTTTTATTGGAACTGAAATGGATTGGGCGAGAAGCTGGTACGGTTATGAAGAGCTATCAGTAGAGGACTACCAGATTTACCTAAAAAGCCTTCTTTTTCTTCAACCCGAAATCCCGGATAGTATGACGACATCGGGACATTCGTTTATGATGGTTTTGCACGTACTCTTTGCCAATCTGTTTTTGATGTTTTTTCCGTTTAGCAAAATTATGCATTCGTTCTTTTCCCCGGCGATGAATAAGCTTAGAAGAGGGTAATTATTTTGCCGCTAAGCCACTAAGTTTACAAATTAAATTTTAATCTTCGTGCAGTTGTGCCTGAACCGCTACAGAAGAAGAGGTTTATGTTGGATCAAAAAACAAAAGAAGAACTCCTGAAGCTATTTAGAAGTAAGCTGAATCAGGCAATGAAGTTTTATTTGGAAACGTGTTCCAGATGCGGGGTCTGTACCCATGCCTGTCATGTTTACGAATCCATGCCACAGCTGAGATACATCGCTGCCCATCGAGCTGAAATTGTTCGTAGAATATATAAAAAGTATTTTAAACCGCAAGGGAGATTTTGGACGACGCTTGGGGAATCAAAAGAGCTTAGTGATGTCGCCATGGAAGAACTGTATGAGGCGGCATATTCCTGTACCGGGTGTCGACGCTGCATGGTCTACTGCCCCCATGGTATCGATACCCAGATGATCATGTCTATTGCGAAACTTTTATTGATTGGGGCCAACGCAGAGCCCGAAATCTTATCCATGCTGGCGGATACTTCCATTGAAAAGGGAAAATCGCTGGATCTGTTTAAGGAATCTTTTCTAACTGGGCTGAAACGGCTTGAAGCCGAGGTTGTCAAGAAATGGAGAATGGAGGCAGGAGAGCCGGCCATTCCGGTTGATGTTGAGGGGGCGAATCTGCTTTATGTGGCCTTGGCCGGTGCCCACTCCATCATACCGGCTGCTGCGGTGTTTAACGCTGCCGGGGAGAACTGGACTTTGAGCTTTTTTGAAGCGGTCAATTTTGGTGCCTTTGTGGGGGATCCCACCAAAACGAAATTGATATTGGATCGTATTGTCAGTGAAGCCAGGCGGCTTAAGGTAAAAGAGGTTTGTATTTGTGAGTGTGGAACGGCTTATCGCGTCATGAAACAACTATCCGGAAGCCAGCCGTTTGAGGTGACGTCTGTAACGGAAGTGCATGCACGTTATCTCAGAGAGGGAAGGGTAAAATTGGATAAATCCAAATTTAAAGATTCCATAACCTATCACGATCCTTGTCAAATTGCCAGAAACGGTGGCGTTTTCGACGACCCCCGCTATATTTTACAGCACCTAACGGACGATTATCGTGAGATGTCACCGGATCCCCGGTATAACTGGTGTTGTGGCGGCGGTGGGGGC
>JAHEHB010000304.1 GCA_024644775.1 Deltaproteobacteria bacterium | reverse complement strand
TGCCTGGGTGGGGCAATTTTTTGCACAGGCCCCGCATTCCATACATCCATCGTGATCAACGATTGTGGCGTGATGATTATTCAACGCAAATACACCATGGGGACATACGCTGGTGCACACGCCACATCCAATGCAGGACTCCGTATCGAGGTTTAAGGTCGATACACCCGGTAGATATCGAAAATTATCCATTTGTTAGACTCCACTAACTGGATATTATAGGAAATTCCTTTTTTAAATCAATGATCCCAATAAGATAACCTATTTTTGGTTATACGGAATCTATCATTTTGGTTTCGGGTGTCAGGTGTCAGGGTAAGTAAGAGAAGGAACTGAAACCTGACACCCGAAACCCGAAATCTTGTTCGCCCGAAGGGCGTTATTTTATAAACGCAGACATCACCCACGATATGGCAGCGATAAACAGTGCGGCTGCTTGAAGCGGGATTGCTCTGCGCATTTCTTTCTCAACACCAGACGGTGACGTATAGGGTGTTGCACCGGTAAAATTCATGGTCAGATAAGAACTCACCGCCATAGAAAAGAGAATTAAAGACAAAGACTCCAATCTTTCGATTTTTCCCCACAACATCCAAACCACGCATCCCCCGGCGATGAACCCCGTTATGGCGCCTTTTACGGAAAAGGCTTTTCCCGGAATCCATGGCAAAAGTGCCGGCGCTACAATTGCTCCGGCGAGCACACCGGCTGCATAAGCGGTAATTGCGACACCCCCCCTTATCCAAGATGCGTTAAAGGAAAAAACATTCGTTCCGATGCCGGAAAGTATAAATACCCCGATTAGAATCCAAATCGTGGGTTTCAGCATTTGCGATACTTCTACGGGCACCAAGACTATACGTTCCCACATCGAGAAGGTCACCCGACGCATGGCGGCATCCGCCTTCATGCCGGATGATATGAATTTTTTTATATCGTTTGTACGAATCGGTCCCCAAGTGACTTTGAAGCCACATTCTTTTTTTACGTCTTTTGCCGATACACCGACGGCAGAAAGTTGAGGTAAAATTAACTCCCGGCGACGCACCACGTGTGATAATCCGGTTTGATTTACCTGCCGGACGACCTCCTGGGTGTCAAATGTTCCTTTCCCGGCTGCACACCACACATTAACGCCACGGGTGTCCAAGACCAATATCCACGCATGGATTCCCGAAAGTTCCTTGCGCAGCGCGTTAAAGCTGAGCCAGTAGTTGGCTGTAACCAGCACCGGTGAATCTTCATCCGGAGATCCGACGCAATAGAGACCGGGAGACACCTTGTATCGTTGCCTTTGGATACCGGCACGGGCGGATATGGTTATCCGATAATCCGAATTTTCCAAGGCGGTTTTTACCCTGGGAACAGGGCCGGCAGGTGTGTCGATGAATATTTCCACAAAGGAACAGAGCCTGTAGCCGGGGCGTTCGAACAGACTGCTCCTGGGTCCCGGTGAAGGTCCGCAGCATGGGATTTCTTGGGTTGGGGCTTCGGCAATAGTCTGTAGGTGTGGTGAGGTACCGGATGAACAGCATAAATCATCCGGACCGCCACAGTCTTTATCTTTTAAGTGTGCGTCAGACATTCGGAACATTATCGTAAATTTACGATAATCAATAAACCCCCTTTCGTCAATAGGTGTGTTTCACTTGGATTTCAGAAAAGCTGTGAGATCTTGATCGTCTCTGATGCCAAGACGGGTGAGCGCGAAATCGTATTTTACCGGGTCACGGGGCACGAGTTTCCGAAATCCCGCTGTAATTTCAAGCACCGTAGACATATTGGCATGTTTGCGGTTTGTATATCCGAGTAACTGCCCTGCCCGATACATGTGTACGTCCAGTGGAATGATCAGTTTGGATACCGGGATTTCATCCCATCCTCCGGGATCCACTGCATCTTTTCGAACCATCCAGCGTAAAAATAGGTTCAGGCGTTTGCATGCACTTCCTCTCTCCGGCAGGGGAATCAGGTGCCCTGCCGTTGGGTTTCCGATGTTTGTTAGATTTCGAGCAAATATCGTCAATGCGGGTAATACCGTTTTATCCCTTTTTTTGAATTCAGACAGGAAACATTCATACAACGTTCCATGTGTCGCAATGACCTGTTTTACTCCCAATAGCAGGGCTGCGATGTTGTCATCGGTGGCAAAGCGGTGAACAAAACCGTTAAAATCTTTTTTAAGAGAGCCGGCCGTCGCGTTTTTCAGATAACGTGCAGGTGAGGGTCCCATAATATTCAAAACATGTGATACACTTTTCAATATTTGGGCAACTCTGCCATATGCTAGAGACGCAGCAACCAACGCGACGATTTCTCGATCCGCAATATCTTGATAATTGTAAAGAAACTCCAGGGGGTCCGGATGCACGTACACCGGCTGGTTGTACATCGCGTATAGCGCATCGAGTTTTTTTTTAATGTGTTGTAACATCATGGTGCGTACTGCTTGAAAACCGTTTCCGAGGTAATCCTGAATTCCTTAAATGTGAATGCTGACCGGTTTCTTACTAAACTTGGGTGTTAATATCAATCGATAGACTTTTTTTCTTGTCATCTGATACGCTTAACGGTAGTAACAGAAAACTTCGGAACGATAAGCGGAAACGGAGAATTCGACAAAAATTTCACCCTTTGCAATTAAAAATATTCGTCTCTTCATCCGGTTTCGGATATGTTTCAATGCTCGATTCTACTATCCGATATTCACGATTCTTTTTCTCGATTTTGGACTCACCTTAGAGCAATTTGCGTTACTGAATGCGGTTTGGGCGTTGAGTATCGTGTTTCTTGAGGTACCTTCCGGTGCACTGGCCGATGTTATCGGTCGGCGGAGGCTTTTGGTCTTTGCCGGGAGTATCATGGTGGTGGAAATCGCACTACTATGCTTTGCTCCTACGGGAAATTCGCGTCTATTGTTTGCGATTTTTCTATTGAATCGGATGCTGAGCGGCGCCGCCGAGGCTGCTGCGAGCGGCGCCGATGAAGCACTTGCCTATGATTCACTTAAAAACGAAGGGGATGTGAAAGATTGGGGAAAGGTGTTGGAGAGGCAGATGCGCCTGCGATCGATGGCTTATATGGGGGCCATGAGTATCGGAGCAGCGGTATACGATCCTGTTCTGATGCAGAGGATTGCAGACGGGTTGGGATTGAATATACGCCTCACACAAGCGTTGACGCTTCGATTCCCCCTTTTTCTCACATTGATCATGGCTGTCATCACGCTGGTTACCACGTTGCGCTTGAAGGAGATGGACACCAAAAATCGTGCCATCGAGGGATATGGAACTTCCGTATTGGAAGCATTTCGCATCACCCTTCAGGCCGGCTCCTGGATACTAAAGACCCCCATTGTACTTGTGATTATTGCAGCCGCACTTTTATTTGATCATGTCATCCGAATGGTGTTGACGTTGAATAGTCAATATTTTCGGCTGATTGATCTTCCGGAAGCGTCATTCGGATTGATTGGTTCCGGTTTAGCCGTTTTGGGTATTTTCATTCCCCGAATATCGCTGGCGCTTACGAAACGACGTACACCCCTATTTAACTTACTCATTCTCTCATTTCTTTCGTTTCTGGGATTGATGGGCATACGCCTTTTTATCCCGAAGGTGGGATTGTTTCCTGTCGTGTTGATTCATAGCGCCATATCCATGAATGCGTTTTTCATCAGCCATTACCTGAATCAGGTTACCAGCTCCAGCCAAAGGGCTACGGTTTTGAGTTTCAAGGGGCTTGCAATGAATTTGGCCTATGGGCTCATTGGTATATTCTATTCCTTTCTCGTAGCAAAGTTGCGGGCTGACATTGCCTTGGCGCAACCGGAACTATCATTGATAGCTATGGAAAAAATTGTTTTTGTGAAAGCGTTTGGCTGGTTTCCATGGTACTTCCTCATAACTTGGATTACTTTTTTTGCATTCAGCGCATGGATTCTACGGAATACCAAGACGTATAGATTTTAGAGATAGGATAAGAATTGGGGGATTGAGGAATTGAGGGATTATGGAATTTATAGAATACCTCAACTTTAGTCACTTTAGTTCACTTTAGTCACTTTTGTCCGGCTCGGGGATTGATGCGCGTATCCTGTTACGTTCCTTAAGAAGCGAGAAGATATACTTGACATACCTAGACGCTCTGTATATTTTGGGTTTAAATCTATCTTTGTTAAATTCAGTGAGTTACAGCTTTTTGAAACTGCGATGCTGGTAAATATATTTCTTTATTATTAATCGAATCAGAGAACAGGAGTACAAAATGATACTTCCAAACGTTGAAGTAAAAAAAATTCTTTATACCACCGATCTGTCAGAAACCGCTTTCCATGCATTCGCGTATGCGGTGAGCCTTGCCAATCTTTACGGCGCCAGTATTACCATTTTGCATGTATTGTTCGAAGATCCGGACGTTGAATCAAAAGTTGCTCCCTACATTGGAGATAGTGAGTGGGAGGAGATTAAACGTCGGCACTACCAAGAGGCAAGGGAGGTACTCATCGGAAAAAAAAGAGATAATGTTGCCATTCATGAGATTCTGCATACCTTCAGCGAAAAGGTTAAAGCTGGGTCCGATGGCCGGTCTTTTGTGACCGATGAAATCATCGTCGAACGGGGGAATCCGGTTCATCAGATCTTAACGGTAGCGGATGAGCGGAATTGCGACCTGATCGTCATGGGGAGTCACGGACATGGGGCTTTAGAAGAGGCCCTCATCGGAAGTACTGCGAAAAAAGTGCTTCGTCGATCCAAAAAACCGGTTCTCGTCGTTCGACTACCCGATTGACCTACCGGACTTCAGAATGATCACCGACTACCGTGTATTATGTCATTGAAAACCTGGTCCTCAGGGTCAGGTCAGAGATGATCGGTTCTGCTATAGATCAAATCTGTTCATGGTTTTCCGCCGAGGCGGATCAGGTTTCAGTAAATACCGAATCCTTAACCATGAGCACCAATTTGGTAGAAACTGAAGGCCGAGCCCGGTGAAAAATTGTTCATTTCATGAGCGACTGCGACACAGCGGGGCGAATTCGGTTGCTGATCCACCTTGGCGGAACACCCGAAACCTGAAATCTTATCACTACTGTTAAACGTTACCATGCATATCACCCCTCCGGGGTCGACCAAAGTCTGGCCCTCTGGCCCCGAATTCTTTATCTCATTTTCTTAAACGGTGTGATGTTCAATGCGTTGCCATCGGTGGTTATGGTGATGGCCCCGCTACGCGCGGTATTGAGGACTTGACATCCGTGTTTTTCGTATCTTTTGAGTACCGATGGATGGGGAAAACCGAAGCGATTTCTCCACCCGGAGGATATGATGACCCAATCCGGGGAAACCTTTTCAAGAAATGTTTCACTGCTCGAGGCCCGGCTGCCGTGGTGAGGCGCAATAAGCAGCGTGCTCTCGAGTCTATCTCCCTTTAAGCCTGTGAGTTCTGTTTCTGCCTCATATTCGATATCTCCGGGAAACAGCATGGATATAGATCCGAATCGAATCTTCACGACAAGCGAATTATTATTTGTGTTTCGCCATTTATCTTTTTGTTTTCGGATCAGGAAATCCATTGGCGGATACAAGATTTCTAATTGAGCGCCATTGAGGTTTATGATCCGTGGGATGGATGTATAATGTGGCATCAGGATCCCGTTTCTCTTCACAAGCTCCAATAACTGCAAATAGCCGTTTGTTTTTCCTGCTTCACTGTTGGTCCATATCTGTTTTACATTAAAGTGCTTGGCAATATATAATAAACCGTTTAAGTGATCGCTGTTCGGATGGGTGAGTATCAGCGTATCGATGGATGTGATTTTTTTGCGCCATAGATAAGGAGCGATGACTTTCGCTCCAACATCAAACATTGAATTGTCAGAGAAACCTCCACCATCGATCAGTAGGTTTTTTCCACCCGGGATCTCCAGCAGGGCGGCACTGCCTTGCCCCACATCGATGACCGTGGCCCGAAGATCTTTATGCAAGAGCCGACGGTTCAACCAGTATCCTGTATCTACGCAAAAGACGATGGTAACGAAAACGGCCACCGCCATCGCATATTTTCGATTCATATCTGTTGGTTTTTTGACATTCAGCAGAGCCCACCCCAATGCATAGTAACAAACCATTTCCAAAACAGAGGGGGTTAGGGTTTTTATCGCTGCAAAGGGCAGCCTCGATATTACTTCAAGCAATTTGAGGGCAAACGTCAGCACAATTGATGCAGCATACAAACCGACAGTTGATGCCTCGATGCTGAGGGGGTACAGAAACACGGAAAAGAGGCCCAGCGGGACAACGATGATACCGATAAGGGGCACAGCCAACAGGTTACCAAACAGGCTGATCAAGGAAATCTGATTGAAATATCGCATCATGAGTGGAAGCGTTCCCATGATGGCAAATAAAGATGCGTAAGCGTAGGACTCAAGCGTTTTTTTAAACCCGTTTGCTTTTGAAATCGATGTCTGGCGCTGTTTTTTTTCATCCTTCCGGGTAAAACCGTATATAATTGAAAATACTGCTATAAAAGAAAGCTGGAATGATATGGAAAATAACGACGGCGGGTTAACCACCAGGATAATCAACGCGGCGATCGCTAATGTGTTGATCGAATCCTGGTCGCGCCCCAGCAAAAAAGTGAACAAGAACGCGGTTACCATAATCACGGCGCGCTGTGTGGACGGCGACATACCCGCCAGAACCCCATATACAAAAACGGGAATCAGCGATAAAAGTGCCGCTCCTTTTC
>JAHEHB010000303.1 GCA_024644775.1 Deltaproteobacteria bacterium | reverse complement strand
GAATTCTATTCTTGTGTTGACTAGTATCCAAAGCTTTTTATTGTTTTTGCATGTTACTTTGTACTCTGCCAAATCCGGGATAGGCTCCCCCTTTTGCTGTTTATCAATTCTTTCAAGGGATTGCTTGATGCCGTCCTCGTCGAGGAAATCCCAGATTTTCATGGAGAGAAATTCTTGCTTTGTGTAACCGGAGTATTCGCACATCACGTCATTTACATTTATAAATTCACCGGTCGTCAAATCGACTTCATAAATTCCCGCAGGCGCATACTCGAATAGCTGTCGGTATTTTTCCTCACTTTCACGCAGGGTATTCTCAATGGCTTTTTTCTCTGTGACATCGTAAAAAAAATAAACCGTTGAAATTTTTTCGGCTAAAGTCATCCTAAAAACGATGGTTTCCAGCCATTTGGTGTTTCCGGTTTTATCCAGAATCCTAAACGTCAGAATCTTGGTGGCAGTCTTCGGAGGTAATTTTTCCACATGGGCCGAAAACTCATTTTGATCGAGTGGGTGGATAAACTCGATTAAGGCTCGCGAGCATAATTGCTTCTTTGAATACCCCGTTATTTGAGTTGCACGCGTGTTCGCATACTGAGGCATCCCATTTTGGGTCACCAAAATCGCTTCGTTGACATTTTCCGCCAAAATGCGGAAAAACTTTTCGTTGCTTCTCAAGCTCGCTATTCGCTGCAGATGGTCACGTTCACCCTTCTCAAATACTCTGATGCTCTGGCGCAATTTTGATAGTTCTGCAAGTATTTGATCTTTTGTTTGGCACATCGTTTTTAATACCGTTGTTGCCGGGAAATAAGCATTCTGTGTCCTAATTCTATCATTTTTTCAAGTAATATCAATACATAAATTAGGTTTCATTCAGGATAAATTGATTTTCAAAACAATTTCAACTGTCTCGTGTTTTTGATGATCGACCGATAATCCATATTGTAAAAACGCAAGACCATATCAGCGATGGGTGCGAGTTGTTTTTCACTGTAATGGTCATAGTCGTAACCGGCATCGGAACGTTTCTGAACGGGCTCGGGACCCGCTGTCGTCATTACATAACTTACGATCTTTCCGTCAAACTCGTCCAGCTTTCGGGCGGCACGAACATGTGGCGGAACGTTTTTGGTATAAGCATATAGGCGTTTACTAATTCCCTTCTTGTAAACCAGTTTGTCATCTAAATTGCCTTCGTATAATTGGCCATGACGGCTACGAACCAGCGAACAGAGTTCTTCTTCTATTTCCTGGTTTCCGTCCTTGGTAAATACCAATGTAAAAAGATCGGCCTGAAACATTTTAGCAAGCGTTGTCCAATCTCTCCGGCTGGACTCCATACCCGCAAAATGCAATTTGGAACCTCCCCCTTCAGTCAGCAAAAGACCTGCGTAGCGTTTTTTCGAGCCTGTGTCTTGGCCGCGAACTGTGGGCATGAAAAAGCGCATAAACATTTTTTCAAACTCAATGTCAAGTTGGCTTTCTACATTGAAACGCCGGCGCAACTCTTTCCGTAGGTAGTGATTCAGTTTTACAGCCAACTGCTCGCCGGTTTGATTGACGCTATCTTGGTCGCCATCTCCCAGATGAATGAAAAGCGAATCGGTATCGCCGTAGATGACTTTATAACCTTCCTTTACGATGAATTCACGGGAAACCGTTAAAATCCAATGTCCGATCCGGGTAATTGTGCCGGCCAGGTGCGGGTCGTAGAAACGACAACCGGTGCTTCCCAGCACACCGTAAAAAGAATTCATAATGATTTTTACTGCGTATGACAACGTAGTATCTCCGAATTGTTTGGCCTTGTCACGTGCTTTCCAAAGTTCCTCAATTATCGAAGGTAGAATGGCATAATCTTCAGCAAATTCGTATCCGGCGGGACCTTTGACGATTCGTCCCGATACCTTTGAATTGCTTGATTGGTGGTGACTCCTTGAAACATTCAGGCGTACATTGGCCGCGAGAGGGTCAATACAGAAAGTCCGTATGATACTGGGATAGAGGCTTTTAAAGTCAAACACCGCCACGTTGCGGCAAAAACCGGGTATACTGTCAAGTACCAAACCACCCGGAGCAGATTGAGTTTCTTTGCGAGTACGGGGATGAGTATCTGCCACGTAACCGTGTCGATGCAAGGGGGGCAAGTATAGAAAATCAAAGGCCGCAACACTACCTCCAACGCGATCCAGTGCCAATCCTGTCAACTGCGTTCGTCGTACGGCAAGCTGGGATAGGTTTAACTTTTCAAAGATTTCGTAAACCAGTTTCGTGTCTTCTAAATTATACTGTGCAAGGTTTGCTTTGTCCGTGTGATAAAGATTGACTATTTCCGTTGCCTTGTCTTTACCCGTTTTTTCGATCAGTTTTTTTCGCCGCAAAATTCTCTGGGCAACCGTTGAAAGGGAATAATCTTCGGTTTGCACAAACGCACTTCGAACCATATTGATACCATCCAATGCGGTTCTACCGGGTATGCGGGCAATCCACTGATTGAAAAGAGACCCTGGCGCCAGCATTTCTGCAGGCCCGTCTGTGCCGATATCAAATTTTATTCCCAGCGTTGAACACTTCCGCCAAAGCCATTGCAAATCAAAACCAACCAAATTCCAGCCAATAAATGCATCCGGGTCGTACCGACGAACCACAAGGAAAAATGCGACGAGTAATTCCTGTTCGTTAGGAAAGCTCCGATAGGCTCCTTTATTGTCACGGTGATCTGGAGCGACCATGAGGACGGTTTCAAGATCTTTACCGTATATGGCAACGGAGTAGAGATCCATGTCCGGGGAACATTCAATATCGATGGAAAGCAGCTTTAATTCCAGCGTAAAATCAGAAGACTTGATAGTGGGGTCAACAAAATACAGTGTATTATCTTTTTTCTTAATCGGTTCACTTTCGAAAGATACGCCGCCCTTGACAAAACGCTCCATTAAAAAACGTGCGACGAGATTCACGTCAGCTTCGTATGTGGGGATATTACGAGACTCGCAAGCCCTGCGAGCACGGGCCAATTCCATTGTGTCGCCGAAATAAAGGGCATCCACAGGCTTACCCCGCAGACTCAATAGGTCAACGGTTTTTCGAAAGGCCCCAGGCGGTGTCCAGGTTTTGTCGTGTTCAATAAAAAATACAAGGCCTGGGCGGGTCACTGTCCAATGAAATCGCCCACCATCGGAAAGTCGTCCCTGAAATATCAGCTGGGTGTTGTTGTCTCGAATAAACTGGGTGTTGGATAAAATAAAGCCCTTGTAAGTCATCTTGTTTAATACTTGGCACTTCTATGCATTTCTACATATTCTTGATGGATAGATTCTTCGGGCTTATTCATCAATGAGCGCTCCAGGGCGGATACCTTTGTTACCGAATTTTTCATAAATGGAATCCAGGGTCCTGTTTAATTCCAATCGTTTTTGATTTGATTCCTGTTGATTGAAAAGAGAAAGTTGCCGCCCGGAGCCCATAAGGGTAAGTTGAGATAAAGAGATACCCAGTAGACGAACGGGTTTTTTGCCAACGGCTGTTTTTACTAAAAGATTTCGAATGGTTGAATAAATTTCGGAGCTATCGTTCGTGTATTTTTGTAGTGTAGCAGATCGGGTTATTTGCACAAAATCATTGTACTTAACTTTTAAAGTAACGGTTTTACCTTCCATACTTTTTCGACGCATGCGGCGGGCCACCCGATTGGCTAAGGACAAGAGTTCCTTTTTGGCCGATTCGGGATCAATGATATCCACGGAGAATGTCTCTTCGTGCCCGATCGATTTGATATCGTGAGACGTAACGACCTGTCTTTCGTCAATTCCCATCGCCAACTCATGCATTTTGATACCATACTTGCCAAATTTTCTCTCCAGGACTTCAACCGACATTCGACGCAAGTCTCTGAATGTATGGATGTTGAGCCGAGATAGCGTTTTCTGTGTCACTTTCCCAACTCCCCACATTTTTTTAATAGAAAGCGGATCCAGGAATTGCCGAACCTTATCGGAAGGAACCACAGTCAATCCATCGGGCTTTTCCATATCAGACGCAATTTTAGCAACAAATTTTGATGGCGCCACACCCGCGGATATTGTTAAACCGATCTTCTCGGCGACCTCCTGTTTAATCTTTTCTGCAATTTCAACCGGCGAACCGAAAAGACATGCGGAACCCGTTACATCCAGAAATGCTTCATCGATAGACAGGGGTTCAACCAAGGGTGTGAAAAGATAGAAAATCTCAAATACCTTTTCAGATACCATTTTGTATCTCGACATCCGGACCGGAAGAATAATGCCCTGAGGGCAGAGCCGAATGGCTGTTGCCATTGGCTGTGCGGAATGAACACCGAATTTTCGGGCTTCATATGAGGCGGATGATACGACACCTCGTTTCTTACTGCCTCCCACAATAACCGGCTTTCCTTTTAGCTCCGGATTGTCCAGGACTTCAACCGATGGATAAAAAGCATCCATATCTAAATGAATGACGTATTTAGTTTGACGGTGTTTATCCATTTTTCACTGGTAATAATTGGGGTCATAAAAAAATACGCCGAGACGCGTTCATCGAATGCCTTTATTTAAAAATTACCATATCTTCAATGTCCTGTAAAATGATTCAAGAATCAACACTGATAATCAGCCCATGTCTATGGAAAAGATCCTCATCGACCACAATTGCGGCTGATGTGAGGGCATACGAAGTTCAGTTTAATGATTCCTCGATTTATTGGGAGGGATGGAGTGCATCGACTCACAACACGAGAGATTCTGTCGGTACGCCTGATTTTTTAGGTGGCAGCGCCCAAATATCTTTGGACGGGTATTTGACAGGACTCACTTTTCGGCTGCGGCCAAGATCGAATCTACACTTGTGGGATATATTGACCCCCGTTGATTTGTTTATCAATACAAATTCGTCTGATTCAAATTGGGATTTTCTCGTTGATCTGGTTGACGAAAATCTAGCGTTAAAAGATGGTAACGATCCCTATTACAATTTGTACGAGATCGATCAAGCCATCGCAGGTAACGATTATACGATGTCGAGTATGCCAGGGTATGATTGGCGAAAAAATCATCCGGTTGGATTTGAAGTCGGGAGTCAACTACCATCCGGTTCCGTACTCTTTTCCGGATGGCCCGAGCTACCATCGGGTGCTGGTGCCAATACGGTTTTAGAAGCCTCTTTTATTTTTGGAGAAGATGCTGTTCCTTTATCAGGCGATTCGTTTACCATCGGTTGGACGGTTAATTGCGCAAATGATGTTGTTTACGAAGAGGTCGCTGTACCCACACCCGAGCCGGCATCGCTGCTGCTGCTGGGTTTTGGTATTATTGGACTTTCAGTATTCGTAAAAAAAATAAAGAAAAGCCACCTGTCTTAGTCCTCCACCCAGTTTAATATGACTTTACCCGATTGGCCTGAGTGCATCACCTCAAATGCCTTTTCGTACTCAGTATAATGGAAGTTGTGAGTGATAAGCGGCCGAATATCCAAACCCGCCTGGATCATCACTGTCATCTTATACCAGGTCTCGTACATTTCGCGGCCGTAAATGCCTTTTATCGTCAATCCGTTGAAGACCACAAAATCCCAATTGATGGCGGTATCCGGTGGGAGAAGTCCCAGAAGCCCAATTTTAGCGCCATGGCACATATTGGCTAGCATCGAGCGCAGTGCGTCGGGTTCACCGGACATTTCCATCCCCACGTCGAATCCTTCCTTCATGCCGAGTTTTTTTTGAGCTTCTTCGATCTTTTTGTGGCGAACGTCCAATGTCAGCGTAGCCCCCATTTTCTTGGCGAGATCCAGGCGGTATGGATTCACATCAGTGACAACCACGTAACGGGCTCCGGCATGCCTGGCGATAGCGGTCGCCATGCATCCAATGGGTCCGGCACCGGTAATCAAAACATCTTCTCCCAACACATTGAAGGACAATGCCGTATGCGCTGCATTGCCTAACGGGTCGAAGCAGGTTAAAATATCCATGGGTATCTTCGGATCACAATACCAAACATTGGTAACCGGAATATCAAGATATTGTGCAAACGCGCCGGGGCGGTTAACACCAACCCCGCTGGTTCTCATACAAAGATGTCGTCTTCCGGCAAGGCAATTGCGACAGCGGCCGCAAACCAGGTGCCCTTCGCCGGAGACGATATCTCCCGGTTTAAAGTCGTGAACGTTACTGCCAACCTCTGCAACAGTACCCACAAATTCATGTCCCACATGCATGGGTATCGGAATCGTCTTTTGAGCCCAGACGTCCCAGTTATAGATGTGGGTATCGGTTCCGCAAATCGCCGTTTTGTGGATTTTAATCAGAACATCATTGATGCCAATTTCAGGAACAGGGACGTCTTCAAGCCATATACCGGGTTCCGGTTTGCTTTTTACAAGGGCTTTCATCTTTATGGAATCGTCCTATTTAGGTTATTATATCTAATTTTCTTCCGACCTTGGCAAATTTTTCCACCGCAAAGCTCAGATCTTTTTCGGTGTGAGCCGCTGAAACCTGGACTCGAATACGTGCTTTGCCTTTTGGAACCACCGGATAAAAGAACCCCACGACATAAACACCTTCTTGAAGAAGTCTGGCGGCCATGTTTTGCGCGAGCATGGCATCTCCTAACATGATTGGAACAATGGGATGGGTACCGGGTTTGATTGTAAAGCCTTCCTCGGCAATCCTCTGTCTGAATAGTCGTGTGTTTGCTTCAAGCCTTTCTTTGGCAGTCTGTGAGTTTTTTATCAGATCAAGGGTTTTGA
>JAHEHB010000033.1 GCA_024644775.1 Deltaproteobacteria bacterium | reverse complement strand
TGGATCTTTTTAGCGATAACCTCGCCAAACTGGATGAGCACATTTCCTACTTTAAGAAACTCGGCCTGACTTATTTGCATCTGATGCCTTTGTTTGCGGTCCCCAAAGGGGATAACGACGGCGGCTATGCCGTCAACGACTACCGGGCCATCAACCCGGACATCGGCACCATAGAAGACCTTGCCAGATTGACGGCCGCATTGCGTGAGGAAAGGATCAGCCTTGCGTTGGATTTTGTGTTCAACCACACATCCGATGAGCATATGTGGGCCCAAAAGGCCAAATCCGGGGATCCGGATTTTATGGCCTATTACTATACTTATCCGGATCGTGAGTTGCCGGATCAGTTCCAAAAGTATCTCAGGGATATATTCCCCACAGTCAGGAAAGGAAGTTTTACATGGTGCGAAGAGATGAAACGATGGGTTTGGACCACGTTCAACAGCTTCCAGTGGGATCTGAATTACTCAAATCCGGAAGTGTTTCGTGCCATGGCCGAAGAGATGCTCTTTCTGGCCAATCAAGGGGTTGAAGTGCTTCGTTTGGATGCTGTAGCCTTTGTCTGGAAAAGACTCGGCACGAATTGCGAAAATCAACCGGAAGCGCATACAGTCATCCGGGCTTTTAATGCTATGGCGAAAATCGTCGCGCCATGTCTGCTGTTTAAATCGGAAGCCATTGTCCATCCGGATGATGTGATCCGGTACATACATCCCGATGAATGTCAGTTATCATACAATCCCTTGCTCATGGCGCTGCTGTGGGAAGCGCTGGCAACACGGGAGGTAAAGCTGCTCGAGCATTCCATGAGAAACCGCTATCGAATACCCGCAGGATCCACATGGGTAAACTTTGTTCGTTGTCATGATGATATCGGATGGACCTTTGACGACCAGGATGCACGAAACATCGGCATTGATCCTGTGGGCCATCGCAAGTTCTTAAACAAATTCTACACGGGCGATTACGCCGGTTCTTTTGCAAAGGGCGTACCCTTTCAATTCAATGCGGATACCGGCGATGTCCGGATTTCCGGGACATTTTCATCCCTGGCGGGCCTGGAAGATGCCATTGAGAAACAAGACACCGAGTTGATCGAGCGGGCAGTCCGGAGGATCAACCTGCTGAGGAGCATTCAGGTAAGCATCGGCGGTATTCCACTGCTCTATATTGGAGACGAATGGGGTATGCTGAATGATTACACCTACCTAACAGACCCTACGAAAGCCAACGACAGCAGATGGATCCATCGCTCCAGAAAGCGATGGGAAGCCCGGGAAGATCTAACAGATCAGAATACGTTGGAGTGGCGCTTTTTCCATGAAATGATCAAACTGTTCAAATTGCGCAAAAAATTACCCGCCCTTCAAAACGGCGGGATGGAGATCATTCACACCGGAAACCCTCACCTGTTCGGATATGTTCGGACGCTTAACAACCAGAAGATACTGATCGTAAATAACTTTGCGGAAGAGTCCCAGAAGATGGAGGCCGCTCATCTAAGAGCCTGCGGGGTAAAAGGCGATGTCATCAATTTGTTGAACGACGAAGTTCTTCCCGAAAACAATGATCTGATCATAGATGACCATCGATTTGTATGGTTGGATATTTCTAAATTGACGAAAGGAGTTGTGAAATGAAAATTGCATGGATGTCGAGCTGGCCGCCGCGTCATTGCGGTATCGCTACCTATTCGCAGGAACTCATTTCGGCTTTGCGTAAAGCGAAAAATGATATTCACGTCATCTGCCATCCTGACGGCGGAAGACCGGGTGAAAAGAATGTATACCCTGTGATGAATACCGATGCGGCGGATTGGGATGAGGCGGTGTACGATACCGTTCAAAAGATAAATCCCGATATTGTTCACATACAGCATGAGTATGGGCTCTACCAGACCTCCGGCGACCATGCATCGGGGCTTTTCCGGCTGCTATTCAGGTTGCATGTTCAGGGGAAATATCCGGCAGTGATAACTTACCATTCGGTCTATTCCCGGCTTAATTCAACGATACGGCTGTACATGGATGTCATGCAGCGTATCGTTCAAGCAGGAATCATCCATGCCGAGTACCAGTGGATGAGCCTTCATGCCAATCTCGGCCGGGTGATAAACAATATGTATGTCATCCCCCACGGCGCGACAGCGGGGGTTTCAATCTCAGGGAAAGAAGCAAAAAAGAAACTTGGACTTGAGGGCCGGCGGGTGGTGGGAATGCTAGGATGGTTCACCGCGACCAAGGGCTTTGACAGCGTCCTTGAGATCTGGGATGATCTTGCCCGGGATCTGGGCGAGGATGTCACGCTGGTGCTCGCCGGAGATGCAAGACTCGGAGATCGGAATCAGGTCGATTACAAACAGAAACTGCTTGGCCTTGTTAATAAATCGGTTCACAAGGATCAAATCAAAGTAGAGCTGGGAAGTTTCACTCCCGAGGAATACAATACCGTCATGGCATCCTTCGACTTGATGGTGATGCCGTATACCTTCGCATCTCAAAGCGGGAATCTTGCCCACAGCTTTGCACTCGGTGTACCGGCTGTAGTGTCCGGCCTTGAAGGGCTGAAAGCTGAAGCTGAAGCCAGCCGCGCGGCCGTGGCCGTGCCGCCGGGAGACAGGGACGAGCTCAAACGGGCGATTTTGACGATTATGGGAAACGAGTCTTTGCGGAAAACATACGCTCAGCGTGCAAAGTCGTACGTGAGGGGTAAAATAAGCTGGTCCATCACTGCAAAAAAACACATAAAGGTTTATAAAAAGGCAGCAGATCGAATGAAACAGGGAGCACGGGACCTGGTCGCCGAAGCTGTTCTCTAAAATTCAGCTTACCTCATCGATCTCATTTACAGCAAAGCAATGCTTGAAGAACGTGGTGGACCGGCCAGGGCCACGTCATTTAAAGGCGTAATTACTTGGATATGCTTATATTCGATTATTTTTCGGAATCATGGAAATTCCAAGCACCAAAAAAACAAATATCAATTTGAGGTTTAAAATAGACAGGATTTACCGGATTCCTTGGATTTTGTGTTATCTTTATTGGTTTCCGGAAGAAACCAATAAAATACAATCGCCTTCGGCGAGGTTATGAAAGTCAAAACGATAAGGTGTGAAACAGACCTGAGTGTTTATGGTACTGTCAAAGTTTTCCGCGCTAGCGGATTAGCCTTTCTGGTTTTCTTCCGGAAAACCAGAAAAGAATATCCTCAATATCCAGTAGATCCTGTCAACCAAACAAAATACAAATGAATCCATAAGTCTTAATATACGAGCTGCATAAGATGCGGGAGGAATCCAATGAGTAAAAAATTGCATCTGGGTATCGGTCATTACGGGATTGGTTTTCAAGACGGCGTGAACACCGTTATCTCACGAAACGTTCGGGCTCTGCGGGAAATCGATCCCGATCTCAGAATCACCCTTTTTGGAAAACTATCCTCGGACTATCAGGATTTCTTAGAACCGATTCAGGGCGCCCTTGAATACCTCAATATTGAAGAGTTTAACCCTGATGCAGCGATGAGAAAACAGGTGGGTAAATCCATCGCCGATCAACAGGTGCACGACTATGTGTGGCAGGGTACTTATCTAGCCGAAATCCTCGATCAGAAATTGGCGGACATGGATGTTGTTTTTACTGAAAACCTGGCTATCGGGATAGATCCATCCGTTACCTATGCTTTTTACCTCTATACCCATTACTGCAATGAATCGAGAATTGAGAAAAAGTTTATCTACCGCGTGCATGACTTTGTACAACAGCGCCCCCACTTTTTCCGCAATATAAAAAAGTTCCACGAATACCGTTTTGGTGTCGTCCCGGACTGGCATAGCGTTCTCTATCCCTCTACCCCGAATATCAAATACATCGCCATCAACCGCTACGATCAATCAAGACTCGTCGAGCATGGTATCGAGGAAAACAACATCTTTTATGTCCCAAACTCCGTAGACAGAGCCATGATTCCTCCGGATGACAGAACTGAGGAACTCAGGAATAAGATCGTCACCAGGGAGGAGCTTGACCCTTCCGTTCGCTTTATCCTGTATCCGGTAAGATGCGTGCGACGGAAAAACATCGAGGAGGCAATTTTCTTTACGTGTTACTTAAACCGCTTGGCGAACAGAAATTCAGCGAGGAACCACGCTTCCATTGAGGGTAAATTCCATCTGCTGGTGAGCATAAAACCGGAAAGCGGTGACGATGCACGCTACGCTGATCAGATTCTCGAATTTGTCAGAAAGCATAAACTGCCCGTGTCAATCGGTTTCAACGATCTTGTGACACTGGAGCGGGAAATGGATCCTCAGGACCCGGGGAAAGTTGAAAAATACGGGGTGGGTGACATATTGAGGGTGGCCGATCTTGTCATTACCACCAGTGTTTTGGAGGGTTTCGGATTTGCATACCTTGAGCCGTGGCTGTTGGACAGACCCGTAATCGGACGGAGTATTCCCTTTATCACTCCCGATTTCCAGGCAAAGGGAATGAAGCTGGGGCATTTGTATACGGTCCTTATTGTAGACGAACAGGACTTTAAAGACATCGGTAAGGAAAAACCCACACCAAAAGAGGCTTTACAGGAAAGGCTCGACAAAATCCTTAAACTCGATGATCCTGGTTTTGTTGATAAGGTATTTGAGCGCAACGAAACAACAACCAGGGCAACCTCCAGGCTCTTGGATATGAAAAAAACGGAGAACATTGTGGCCATCAACAAACAAGTGGTGGAAACGGTCTTTTCACAAGAGGTTATCGGCAAACAGGTTTACGAAGTAATCACCTCTTCCTGATGGAAAAAAATATAAATTTATGCTAACATTTTCTTTTGTCTTAAAACTACAACCGCTAGCGGGGGAAGGAAGAGGCCCAACGAAAGTACAATACTCTGAGCATATCGGAAAAAATTTGCATCCAATCAAAACTTGACAACTATTTGATTTTCGCACATTCTGATCGTCAAGGTTTTGTTGGGTTCTACTTTAGTTTATTACATATTTTCGTAATTTTTTAATATTTAGGAGGAGGTATGCGAGCGAAGTATTCTTATATACTAATTACGGTATTTATTATTCTAAGTCTTTTAATTTCCCCGGTCTATGCCGCACAGATCAAGGATTCCGAATCGGCGAGCCATACCCAGGAAGCAAGCGGCCATAGGGTGGTGGATACTTACAAGTTTTCCGGATTCAAAGTCATCCAATTCGAATTGCCGGTGTTGTCCATCTATTCATACATGTTGATCAGCGAAGGACAGGCTCTGGTCGTCGATCCGGTCCGGGACATCTTCACATATCTTGATACGGCCAAAAAAGAATCGGTAAACATTATCGGAGTCTATCTCTCTCATTCCCATGCGGATTTTATTGCAGGTCATATGGAAATGGTAAATGCCTTGGGATGTCCTGTTTATCAAAGCGAAAAAAGCGGCGCCAAGTACAAAATCGATCCGTTAAAAGAGGGCAGTGCCATTCAAGTTGGAGATGCAACGCTAAAGTTTATCGAAACCCCCGGACACACCCCTGACGGCATGTGTGCCGTCGTTTACAATAAGACCCAACCGGATACCCCACTATTGATGTTCACAGGGGATGTACTGTTTGTCGGAAGCGTAGGCAGGCCGGATCTATTGGAAGGGACGCTTTCGGCTGCCTGGCTGGCATCTTCAGTCTATGACGCTTGGAATCAGAAGCTTTCCAAATTGGGTGATGCCGTCAAAATTTTTCCCGCACACGGGGCAGGCTCCCTATGCGGCGCCCATTTGAGTGATGAGCCGTTTTCGACCATCGGAAAGGAAAAGGCTTCAAATCCCTATTTCAAATCCGCCACCAAGCGGGAATTCATCACCGCGCTTTTGGATGGCCTACCCGAAGCACCCCAATATTTTAAACACAATGCACGAATGAATCGGGAAGGCCCGCCGGTTGTCCATTGGGATACCCCGCTTCCTTCAGAAATCGAGCCGGATATGGCGTTTGCGAATACGGAAAAATACTACATTGTGGACCTTCGGGATGCAACAGACTACACATCCGGTCATATTCCCAATGCCATCAATATTGCGGCCCGGGGCCGTTTGGAAAACTGGGTGGGAACCATTGTTCCATGGGGAGCGGAACTCATCCTCTGTGGATCGCCCGGCGGCCTGAAAGAAGCCGTTTTTCGCCTTCATCGAGTCGGATATACCGGAAAAATCATCACAATGGATTCGTGGAAAAAAGCAGCATTACCCGTAAGGTCAAGCCCCTCGATTCCGCCTCGTGAATTATATGATCTCATACAGAAAGGACAAGCCCCGATGATTGTGGATGTTCGCCTTCCCGAAGAGTGGATGGGGCTTCGAATCGGAAAAGTATTGAATTTGCCGTTGAACCGGCTCGCCAAATTAGCTGCGCAACTCGATCCATCCGAGCCAGTGGTTACGGTGTGCAACTCTGCCTATCGTTCCAGTCTAGCGGTCGGAATACTTGAGCGTGTCGGTTTCCAAAAAGCGCAAAGCCTTGAAGGCGGAAGCGAGGCTTGGATCCAAGCCGGCCTTCCCGTGCTTGAAGGGATTAAAAAAGGCGATACAGCCGAGACTGCTCCTAAGATCCAGGTGAAGCTCCCTGAACGAATATCCGCCGAAGATCTCAAGCGCATGCTGATGGATTTACCGGGCACTTTCGATTTGGTCGATATACGACCGGCAGCATATTTTAAGGATTTTAACATTCCCGGATCAAAAAACGTCGATATCGGTGAACTTATAAACAATCCTGCCTTTCTTACCGGGGCCGGTCCCTTGGTTCTTATGGACCGGGACGGCTCCATTGCCATGGCCGTAGGCGGCATATTGTCCCAGAAAACCCAGCGGCCGATTAAAGTCATCTATGGCGGCATGACCGCGTACTGGTCAGAAACCGAGGGCGTGGCAAAAAATATTTCTCCCCTGCCGATACAACCGGTTCCTGAAATAAAATCATCCATGCCGTCAGCTCCCGCTATAGCACCTGCCCCGGCTGCGCCGACACCCCAACCGTCTCAGGAGCCGACCAAGCCTAAGAAAAAAAGCGCGGGTTGTTAAGTTTATCATCCAAATGAAAAGGTAAAAGGACAATTTAAATGGATGAAAAAAACAGTCGATATTCAAATCCCTATCTTACCGGGGTTATGTTAGGGCTTGTTCTTTTGGCTTCGTTTCTCCTATTGGGAGCAGGCTTGGGCGCATCCGGCGGACTGGCTCGATTGGCCGCATATATTGAAGGCTTCTTGGTCCCTTCCCACACGCATGCCAGTGAATATTTCGGTGCATGGGGGAACAATCCACTTAACTATTATCTGGTGTATATGCTTATCGGCATATTCCTCGGTGGCTTGTTCTCGGTGGTATCGAATAAACGGGTGTCTTTCGGCCTTGAAAGAGGAAAATCCGCATCGATTGGGATACGTGTGGCTTTTTCACTGGCCGGGGGCGTATTGGTCGGATTTGCCAGTCGATTGGCCGGAGGATGTACATCGGGACAGGCGCTAAGCGGCGGTGCGCTGCTGCTGACCGGAAGTATTGTCTTTTTGATATGCTTATTTGCAGGCGGATATACGGCCGCTTTTTTTGTTGGGAGGCAATGGAATGATTAAGACCTTCTACGGGTTGGGAGTCCTCGATTCGAGCGTTGCATGTTTTACGGCCTTTGTTATCGGTCTGTTTTTCGGATTGGCGCTTGAACGGGCCGGTTTCGGCAGCTCAAAACGTCTGGCCGGTATTTTCTACTTGAAGGACATGTCGGTTCTGAAAGTGATGTTCAGCGCTCTGCTGACCGCCATGCTGGGGCTTTCCATTTGTATCTCGCTGGGCTGGATCGATTTGTCCGACCAGGTCTACCTTATGAAAACCTACTACGGTACCTACATCGTTGCAGGACTCTTGTTCGGCGCGGGATTTGTCATGGGCGGATGGTGTCCCGGTACGGCGGCTGTGGGTATTGCCTCCGGAAAAATCGATGCCGCTGTCTTCTTCGCAGGAGCCATTGCGGGCAGCATTCTTTTTAATGAACTGTATTCCGTTATTAAACCTCTTTACACCTGGGGGGAAAGCAGTCAGAACAATTTCGGTTCTGCGGGTGTTGCATTTGTTCACACCACACTTGGCCTTTCCAAAACCGGATTTGCCTTTTTATTCACCGCAATTGCGGTGTGCTGTTTTTGGGCAGCTGAAGCGGTGGAGAAAAAATTCGGCTCGGCAACCAAAAAGGACCGATATCTGAACAGTCCATTTTTAAAATCCTTTAGCCTTGCTTTAATTGTTGTTGCAGGCTCTCTTTTTCTACTCCCATCCCAACCACCGGCAAAAACGGCACAGACCGAACCTGCCGCCGTACCACCGGTTGCAGAGGCGCCTCCTGTTTCTGAAAAAAACCTTTTTGAAGCCGTTGCTTCCGGCCAAGATCATGTGGAGCCCGAAGAGCTTGCTGATTACCTCATCAGCGGTGCTCCTGGTATTTGGGTTATCGATGTGAGGCCGTCCCAAGAATACCGGCAGTTTCACATACGGGGGGCTGTAAACATTCAACTGCCGGATTTACCGGTCTTTGCCGAAAAGAATAAATCCGCACAGAAAATTGTACTTTATTCAAATGGCATGACCCATCCCGCACAGGCCCGGGATGCGTTGTTCCGAATGGGCTTTGCCAATGTATTCATCCTGACAGACGGTTTAACAGGCTTTATCGATCGATGTTTAAAGCCGGTGTCTCTTCGCACAGGACCCTTATCGGAGGATTCTACAAATAAGGTCAATCGATGGCGCACCTACTTTTATGGACGAGAAGAGGAAGCCGTCGCTGCTCAAGCCATAAAATCTCAAGAGACACTTCCAACGCTAATAAAGACCGAATGGCTCGCTGAAAACTTGCAACATAGGGAATTGAAGATCATCGACTGCCGGGATCAACCCGACTACAACAGGAATCATATTCCAAATTCGATATCCATATCCCCGGAAAGTTTCCGAGGTGTCGTGGGGGGCATTCCATCCATGCTGTTTCCATCTAAGATTCTAGCGGAAAAACTGTCTTTGATGGGAATATTGCCCACCGATACGGTAGTTTTGGTTTACGGGGGAGATCGTATCAGGGATGCCACACTGATTGGAATGGTCTTTGATCGCCTTGTCCATCGGCGATTTGGGATTCTTGAAGGGGGTTTTGACAAATGGATATCCGAAAAGCGGCAGACGGATGCCGAGCTTCCGAAAATAACGACGACGACCTATCCATCCGCCTCTGAAAAAGATACCTTCACGTTATCTGCAGACGAAGTCTTTTCTTATATGCAAAAAAAGGTTACCAAGATTCTGGATGTGCGGCCCGTCGATTATTACACCGGGAAAAAATCCGATGAAGCGCGTGCAGGGCATATTCCGGGAGCACTCAATCGACCCTTTACAGAGGATTTGATAAAAATCGACTCTTTTTCCACGCTGAGATCGATTTCGGATCTTCAAACGACTTATGCCAAGCTGATCCCTTTAAAAGAAACCCCCGTCATTGTTCATTGCCGCACCGGGCATCAAGCGAGTCAGACCTATTTTGTGCTGAAATACATCCTAAAATATAAACAGGTATTTTGGTACGGTGCGGGTTGGACGGAGTGGGCCGTCAGAAAAGAGCTTCCGGTAAAAGTTGGAGCAAATCTCTAAAAAATAAAATACCATTGATTCCCTGAAAACGACCAACATGAAAACCATCAATCGTTTGAAATCTGTCATTGGATATGCAGCAAAGCCGAATAATTATCATCGTTTCTACGATTGACACACAACTTGATAATTAACGTATTTCATTCAAGGGGAAGCAAGTTCTTAATACATTTGTTTATCATTGAACGTAAGGAGAGGTGTTTATGGATCTGACATTATGGTTTCAAATCGCCATGTTTTTCATCCTGTTGGGTCTGTCCGCCTTTTTTTCCAGTTCTGAAACCGCTCTATTCTCACTCAGCAGTTCAAAACTTGAACAGATGCGTCGAGACAACCATCCACGGATCGGCCTCATCCAACAAATGTTGAGTCGGCCGCGGCGATTGATCGTTACCATACTTATCGGCAATGAATTGGTCAATGTTACCGCCTCGGCGATTTCTGTAGCCATTCTGATCGATTTATTCGGCGATGAGAACAAGTGGATGAACCTCTTTGTCATGGTACCCCTGCTGCTGTTGGTGGGTGAAATTACTCCGAAGACCTTGGCGATTTATCATAATGCGGCTTTTTCCAGTTTTCAAAGCTATCCTCTCGAACTCTTTGCCCGGATTACAAAGCCCCTGCGGTGGATAGTCCGTCGAGTGTCAGATTTATTTATCAAGCGTATAATCGGCAAAAAGCCTTCCGGCGGTAATATTATTACAGAGGATATGGTGCGCACACTGGCTTATGCAGCCGTGGGAGAAGGTGCGTTGGACTGTCTGGAGGCACGATTCATCGATCACATTTTCGATTTCGGCAACAAACGCTTGGAAGACATCGTGACGTTGCGATCCGATATTTTCGCACTTCCAATTGACATGCCGCTATCCCAGGTTGTTGCAGAGGTATCGCGTACCCGCTACACAAAGATTCCCATCTATCAGGGCCGAAGAGACAATATTTCCGGAATTTTGCATGTCAGAGACTTGCTCGGGATTAACATCAAAAAGGTATCGGAAGAGGCACAGGGGTTTTACAAACTATTGCGAAAACCTTACTTCGTGCCCGAATCCAAATCAGCAGTGAAACTGTTTCGCACCTTCCGCGAACGAAGGCAATCCATTGCCCTTACCGTTGACGAATACGGTGGTGTCACCGGTTTGGTGACTATGGAAGATCTACTAGAATGTATCTTCGGTCAAATCCACAGTTCTTCGGATACAATTCGTCAGGTCCACATCAAGGATCTTGGTAATGGTTGCTTCGAATCTGAGGGCAGAATGCCCATCAGTGATTTCAATTCCAAAATAGGGACAGACTTATCCGTCCATCGGGGCGAAACCATCGGTGGCGTACTTCTTCATCACTACGGGGAGCTGCCTCCCGAGGGAGCGACTTTGGAACTCGCTGGTTTTAAATTCACTTTCACGGATATTGGAGAGAATCGCATCAAAAAAGTTCAGTTCGAACGTATTGGAAAGGAAAGAGAAACTTCTGCGGATATTCAAGTCGATACTTGTAAGCTGCCTAACCAAAAGCAAGAAGAGAACCAATGAAGGATTCAGTTAAGTTGCAGGCTGTTATTTCCGCAGGGACAATCAATTAACATATTGAAGATATGAACCTTTTCTGGACATTTACAATTATGGGCGTATGTCTGTTGCTGGAAGGATTTTTTTCCGGCTCCGAGATAGGCGTGGTAAGCGCAGATCAAATTAAGCTGCGTCATAAGGCTGCCAAAGGATCTCGCGGTGCAAAACTCGCCCTGGAAATGTTAAAAAAACCCGAGTGGCTCCTATCCACGACCTTGGTGGGGACGAATATTGCAGTGGTTACGAACACAACCGTTGTCACGGCAACGATGATCCAATTGTTTGGCGAAAAGGGCAGTTGGCTGGCCGTCGGGTTGGTTGCGCCGCTTATCTGGATTTTCGGAGAGATCATACCGAAGAGCGTCTTCCAGGAACGTGCCGATGATATCACGCCTTATACCATCTTTGGGCTTCGTTTCTCCGCTTATGTTTTTTTCCCGTTATTGGTTGTTTTTTCTTTCATAACAAAGTTTTTTACCAAGTTGTCTAAAACCCAGCATCAAAACCCCTTTACCCTGCGCGAAGAGATTCTCACGATGTTGCAAATGCCGGGAGAGAGAGGGGATATCCAGTCCGAAGAGAAGGACATGATTCGCCGTATGTTCAATTTTTCAGAAATTACTACCCATGAGATCATGGTACCGCTCATCGATGTTGTGGCTATCGAGAAAGGCGCAAATTGCGGCCAAGCCGCCAAACTGGCTGGCGAAAGCGCCCATATCCGGTTGCCGGTCTACGATGAACGGATTGATCGATTGACGGGGGTTCTAAACGCCCTTGACATTTTGAACGCTGATTCGGAAGAATCGATCCAGCGCTATGTCCGGCCTGTCCGCTACGTGCCCATGGCCAAGAACATCAGCGAGCTGATGATGGAACTGCTCAAAGATCGCGATCTGGTAACAGTTGTGGTGAATGAATATGGTGGTGCGGTTGGGTTTATTACCATCGAAGATATCATGGAAGAGGTCGTCGAAGACATAGAGGACGAGTACGATAGCAAGATGCCATTATTGAAAAAGGTTTTCAGGGTTTCCCCAAAGGAGCTTCTCGTCAGTGCCGGTATCGAGATCCATAACTTAGAGGAAGAACTGGGGATTCGACTCCCCAGGGGCAAATATGCAACGCTTGCCGGGTTTCTATTGGAAAAGGCAGGTGACATACCGCCCCCTGGGACGACCATCAAGGCAAGAGGAATAATTTTCACAATCGAAAGCAGCACGCCACAGGCGATTCAGAAAGTCCGGGTGACCTTGTAATTTTTTATTCTTCTTGACGGTCCGGCCGTCAATTATAGCAAAAAGGTACTTAACTTTTTGACCGCATCGGTGATTTTGGTTCTATGAAGTTTACGGATAGCTTAATTTCCTCAATTTTTAGTATCATGTTCGTCGGAGGCAAGAAGTGAAAACCCTTCCGCAATTATTCGAAAATAACAGAAAATGGGCGGAACAGACAACAAAGAGTCGACCCGATTTTTTCAAGAGATTGGCGCTTCAACAGTCGCCTGATTATCTATGGATTGGCTGTTCCGATAGTCGTGTGCCGGCCAACGATATAGTCGGCTTGCTGCCGGGCGAGCTGTTTGTGCATCGTAATGTCGCCAATCTGGTAATTCACACGGATATGAACTGCTTGTCTGTTTTGCAGTACGCCGTTGAAGTTCTGAAGGTAAAGCATGTCATTGTCTGCGGGCATTATGGTTGCGGCGGTGTTAAAGCCGCGATAGAAGATAAGCCGCACGGGTTGATTGACAATTGGCTGCGCAATATCCGCGATTTATATCAGGAGCATGCTGAAGAAATCGATTCGGTTAGCGATGATACACAGAGGATAAATCGTCTGTGCGAATTAAACGTTGAAAAACAGGTTAAGAATGTTGCCAACACGACGATGGTTCAAGATGCATGGGGTGAGGGTATATCGTTATCAGTTCATGGCTGGATTTACAGCATTGAAAATGGCCTATTGCGTGATTTGGGTATTTGCGTTTCCTCGAAGGAGGAGGCTCTCGAACTTTCAATTTATTGAAGAGGACCGGACTCATGGATAGCTCGGATCTCAAAGTTCCAATTTTCGGTTTTGACGCATTCATCCCGCCGGAGATGGCCGATCGGGCCGAAAAAATCGGTGTTCAGAAAGCGACCATGGGCTGGCGCACAATGATCGCTTTGGGGGTTCTGGCCGGCGGGTTCATCTCCATGGGAGCGGTTTTTTCCACAACGGTGACTGCAGGAGCGACAGGCCATCTCTCGTACGGAGTAACTCGGGTGCTGGGTGGTCTTGTCTTCAGCCTCGGACTGATTCTGGTTGTGGTTGCAGGCGCCGAGCTTTTTACTGGAAACAACCTGATCATCATGGCCTGGGCAAACGGCAGGGTGACCACCCTTCAAATTTTACGCAACTGGCTTCTGGTCTATGTCGGGAACTTTATGGGAGCTATGTCCACAGCGGTTTTGATGTACATCAGTTCCCAATACGATTTTGGAAAGGGAACGGTCGGTATCAATATTTTAAACACAGCTGCTGCAAAGTGTCAGCTCGGATTTATTCAGGCAA
Organism: Deltaproteobacteria bacterium; assembly: GCA_024644775.1. The sequence continues at coordinate 7,788 of JAHEHB010000033.1, read as the reverse complement.
TCGCCCTGGGGATCGCATGCAATGCTCTGGTATGCATGGCCGTGTGGCTGTGTTACAGCGCCCGCACAACGACCGATAAGATCCTGTCAGTAATTTTTCCGATCACGGCCTTTGTAGCCGCGGGATTCGAGCACTCCATTGCGAACATGTATTTCATCCCCATCGGTCTGTTCGTAAAAAGTGGGGCTTCTCATGTTTTCTGGCAAACCGTCGGGAAAACCGCTTCAGATTTTTCAGGTATCACATGGACGAATTTTATCTTCGCAAATCTGCTGCCGGTTACCATTGGAAATATTTTCGGCGGTGCCGTAATGGTTGGGCTTGTCTATTGGTTCATATATCTCCGTAAAGGGCTTGTGGAAAAACCAAATTGATTACTAGAAATCAAATAAATACGAGGTTTTGAACAATGCAAGATTCAGGTGAACCCAAACATCTATCGGCATTCATCCAAAAAATGGAAAAAGAAGGGCTGTCGTCAACCGTAGTGGATACTTTTACGTTTTATTACAGAAAAGTCGTCAACGGTGAAACCGGTTTGGTGAGTGAGCGCGACATCGAACCCTTAAGAACAGATGACGTTGCGGACGCGTCGAAATTAAAGCGATTTGAAGAAGCGGGAAAAGCAGCCTACAGCAAGGCAGTCATGATTGTGCTGAATGGCGGTTTGGGTACCAGCATGGGACTGACGCGTGCAAAATCTCTTCTTGAGGTCAAAAATAACCAATCGTTTCTGGAAATAACATTGAAACAAGCCGACCGGCAAGATGTGAAGTTATGTTTTATGAACAGCTTCAATACCCATGACGATACCCTTGATGCCGTCGATCGCATACAACCGGTCAATCCGCCTCTGCATTTTTTGCAAAACAGATTTCCGAAGATTCTTCAAGACGATTTTGCGCCACCCTCCTGGCCTGAATATCCGAACCTTGAATGGAACCCTCCGGGACATGGAGACATCTACACAGCACTCTATTCATCCGGAACCCTACAGAAACTGCTCGAAGAAGATATCACGTATGCTTTTATTTCCAACTCGGACAATCTTGGCGCTACCTTGGATGATGCGCTCCTCGGGTATTTTGTTGAGAATAGTTTCCCGTTTATGATGGAAATATCTCAAAGGGGTCCGCTGGATACAAAGGGAGGACATTTGGCCAGACTCGCCACCGGACGGTTGATACTCAGAGAAATCGCCCAATGCCCAAAAGAAGATCTTAATTCATTTCAGAACATCCATTACCATTGCTTCTTTAACACAAATAATATTTGGGTTAATCTAAAAGTACTTTATGACCTTATCCAAAAAGAGGGGATGGTCCGCCTGCCCATGATTCTCAACTCCAAAACCCTCGACCCTCGCGACATCGCCTCGCCCTCCGTATATCAGATCGAAACCGCCATGGGCGCAGCCATTTCTCTTTTCGAGGGTGCGACAGCCGTGATAGTCGGAAAGAACCGCTTTTTACCGGTTAAGACATGCAATGATTTACTGGTGATTCGCTCCGATCGATATCTGTTGACGAAAAATGCCACGCTTACACCGAATCCCGATATACAAGCAGAAGTGATTACGGTAAAACTCGATCCCACGTTCTATGGAAAGATCGATCAATTCGACCTGAGGTTTCCGCAGAACATCCCCTCTCTTATGGCATGCGGGTCATTGACCATTAAAGGAGATGTGCTTTTTGAAGGGGGTGTTACCATCAAAGGAAATGTCGTCATAAAAAACAGCAAAACCGAGCAGGCGGTTATAAAAGAAGGGACTCTTATCGATAAGGATCTTATTTTATGAATCATTTGACACTCAAGCCTCATTTTTACTGTTTGATCTTTGTTCTCTTCTTTTCTTTCCTGGCAACACAAGGCGCCGCACAAGAAAGCAAAACGAACATACCGGATACGAAACGTCCGGATGCCTTTCAAATCGATTCCCTTAAGAAAACGATTGTCACAGAGAATGAGAATTTAGAAAAACTCAGAAAACATCTTCAGGAGGCAAAGCAGCATAAAAAGACATTGGACATCGATCTAAATGCCTTCAAACTCCAATATTCCACTTTTGGTAATCTACTCTTATTGCCCAGGGCCGAAGTTAAAGATTTGGAAAAAGCGCTGACGGACAATCGAACATCCCTTGAGCGCATCGAAAAAACCATTGAGGCGATCAAAAAGAAGCTTGAGCCGGTAACGTTGCTTCGCAAACAGACAGAGCAGCATTACAATCTCAATGAAAAGCAACTCGGGGAGATCGAAGCAGAGAAGTCAAAAGATCCGGATGCGATAATTCTTCTGAGTAACCTTAGGGAATCATTGAATATTTTGTCCAGCAAACAAGGACTGCTTGAAGAAATTCAGAACATTTACACCGATCAAATCATTCAGCTTCAAAATATCGAAAAAACCTTCGTCGGCCAGTCCGAAAAAATAGAGAAAAAAATAAGGGAAAAGAAAAAAGAAGAACTTTTTCAACGCAAAGACAATTTGCTGGTTTTGCTGAATCTCTACCAAACGAAAGAAGAGATCAGCCGATTAACCGGACAGCTATTCTCTTTAACGTCGCTTGACGTTTGGTCGACTGCGATGCGTACGTTATGGAAGCTGGGTGGCGCGTTGCTTATCACATTTTGTCTGCTTTTTGGCATCACCCTTGTGTTGCTCTATCGACTCCGCAAATTTTGTGTGGACTGTCACGAGCTGTTGTTTTTTTCCCAGTACCCCTATCGCACACTCGCCTTTCGGCTTTTACGACGTTCCCTGCCTTTGTTAGGATCAACACTGTTCCTGTACATTTATGCACAAGTTCAATTTCTTTTTTCCGCCTCCCCAGCTGTTCGCGTTATCATAAACATTCTATGGACACTACTGATAACACGATGGTTTCTTGATTTCTTTAGAATACTGCATGAAAAGCAAATCATTACAAAACCGGTGGGTTCACGCTTGCGGGTCCTTATAAATTTCGTCCGTTGGTTTGCCGTCGCTCACTTAATCGTAGAATTTGTTATCGGCAGCACTGTCGGCATCCTCGTATTGGCGCGGATGCTCTTCGGTCTGTATTTGGTTGTTTGGTACCTATCCTTCTTAAAAATTTATAAGGGATCTAATGAACAGAACGTAGCACAACCTTCCGATCGATTTTCCATCATCGAATCCTCTGTAGCCGGGTTCGGGTATATGATCGCAGGAGGCGGGCTTTTTTTGGAACTTCTTGGATACGGCTCACTGGCTGTCTACTGGTCTGTTTCCTGGGGGCGAACAGCGACGGTTTTGCTGTGGGGCGGGCTGATTTTCTATGTACTCCGAGAATGGTTTCAGGCATTTGACGAGACGAATAAACCCAAAGCTGAGGAACAGGTTGTCAGTGGGAACCCGTTTCGTTTATTTCTTATCTGGATGTGCTGGTTGACGTGGCTCGGATTATTACTCGTTTCTATAATTCTCGCCTGGGGCGGAAGACAAACCGTTATCGTAGGTTTTTTTAAAGCGCTACATACTCCATTATCACTGGGGAACATGAGATTCAGTGTGATCGGATTTGTATATGCGTCTTTGATCCTGCTCCTCACCCATGCGGCCGTTCGAATCTGGCGTCATATATTCCAGAATAAAGTACTCAAATATAGTGGCTTGGAAATTGGCCTTCAGGATTCCATCACTACCATTACCGTGTATACCCTTTGGGTCTTTGGTATACTGATTGCCTTGCACACCTTCGGGCTCAGTACGACCTCCCTGGTGGTGGCGTTCGGTGCCCTGGGTATCGGACTGGGTTTCGGACTTCAAAATATCTTCAACAATTTTATCAGTGGAATCATCCTTCTATTTGAACGCCCGATTCAGGTGGGGGATGCCGTTGAAGTAAACGGTATGTTTGCATATGTAAAAAAAATCAATGTCAGAGCCACCGTCGTTCAAACCTGGGACAATGCCTCTCTGATCATACCCAACTCCGAATTCATCAGTTCGCAGGTAACCAACTGGAGTTTCAGAGATTTGAGACTTCGCCGCAACATCAATGTGGGGGTGATATACGGATCGGATGTGGAATTGGTGAGGAAAACGCTGTTGGAAATCGCCCGAAATCATCCCAAAATCCTACGAAGACCGGAGCCGGATGTTCTTTTTGTAGACTTTGGCGATAACGCACTGATTTTTAGGCTGCGCCTTTGGACCACGGTAAGTCAATTTCAACTTGTCGAAACCGACATCCGGTTTGAAATCGATCATCGGTTTCAAGAACTGGATATCGTCATCGCATTTCCGCAGCGGGACATCCATATCAAATCCGTGGTTAGCCCCATACCGCTCGAAACAAGTATCGAAAATAAAGCGTCTCAAAACCCACCAGGCGTAAACCCGGATGATGTAAAAGCAAAATGATCGAAGTTTTTAGTGAATATGGCATTGAATCCAATGTGTAAATGATACCGATAGGTATATTTTCTTTCCATTTTCGTTTTTTCTCAAATGCCGTCATCTGTCTGTTGGATCATATCGGTAGTCATCTCTTGGGTGACAATCGACTCTACGGTAAAACAATACCGAAAACCTCTCCGTACATCAAAGCCCATGTCGGATTTTGGCTTTTCCCAAACACATAATCCCTTGATTGCAAGCCGAAGTACTGGCAGACTGAACAGTGACGGAAAATCAAGGTAATTAACGCCCAAAACATGGGGAGCGCATTATGAAATCCAATAATGTACCTGTTTTTAAAAGATCACTATTTTCGTGGGTATTTTCAGATAATCTGAAACTTCAGATACTGCTGTTCTTTATCGTTTTGATAACGGTGTTTACCAGGGTGCTGCCCCTGGAAATGCAAAAAAGAATTGTCAACGAGGCAATCAATTTAAAACAGATAAATCTGCTGTTCATCTACTGTGGCATATACCTCGTGTCGGTGCTCGTTGCCAGCGGCCTTAAATTTCTCATTAATGTTCTTCAGACCATCCTTGCCCAACGCGCGACGGCCGATATGCGAAGGCGCATGTATGCGCATATCTTAACCCTTCCACTGCATTTTTTCAGAAAAACTCAGCCCGGCATGGTCGTATCATCGCTTGTTACGGAACTCGCCACCGCCGGGGATTTTATCGGTATGGCGGTTGCCGTTCCCATCACCAACATATTAACGCTTCTGGCGTTTGCCGTATATTTGTTTCGGCTAAATCCGTTACTCGGGGCCGTTTCCGTGTCTATTTACCCCTTTGTTGTATTGGTTGTGCCGATACTGCAAAAAAAAGCGAATCTAGCCAATAAAAACCGTGTGGAAACCACTCGAAGGCTATCCAGCAAAATAGCGGAATCCATTGCGGGTATTCACGAAATCCAGGGAAACGGTGCCTATGGTACCGAAAACCGGAAGTACGCCGGTTTGGTGAACCAGTTGGAACGAACACGGGTGGTGTGGAACCTCTACCGGTTCGGTATTAAAATAACCAATAATTTTTTTACGAATTTAAGTCCGTTTCTCATTTTTATCCTCGGCGGCTATTTGGCCATCAACGGACGATTGGAGTTGGGAGCGCTCGTCGCTTTCTTATCTGCCCAGGAAAAAATATATGATCCATGGAAAGAAATGATTGATTTCTATCAAGCATATCAGGATGCCTCGGTAAGCTATTACCAGACCATGCGATACTTTGATGCCATGCCTGAGCATGCACTTGAACCGGAAGGCCGCAAGCCTTACGACCTAGAATCCAGCATAGAGGTCCGAGATCTATCCTATGTCGCGGAGGGAGGAATTCAACTGCTTGATGATATCGATATTTCTCTGAAATCGGGTGAACACCTGGCACTGGTGGGTTTTTCCGGTAGCGGGAAAAGCACCCTCGCCCTTTGTATCGGACAGCTATACAAATATACCGGTGGGCATATTTTGATCGGCGGCAGGGAAGTGGCCGAACTAACCAAAAAGGATATTGTCAACAACATCGGTTTTGTTTCCCAGACACCCTTTATTTTCGAAGGAACCATAGAGGAAAATCTCCTCTATGCGTGTACGGCCCGTGTGGATGAAAATGGTGCAAATCCGGAACATGCCCTGCCGGATCTCGATGACATGATCTTTGTGCTTCAGCAGACCGGAATTTTTATCGATGTGTTACAGTTTGGTCTGAATACCTTTCTGCTTCAGGACGAAAACAAAAAACTCGAGCTAGAAATTTTGAGTCTTCGGAGAAAATTTCAAAAAGACTTTACCGACACACTGAAAGAATATGTGGAGTTTTACGATGAGACGAAGTACCTCTATTTTACAAGCGTTTCCGGAAATATAACCTTCGGATGTACCAATCAGCATTTGTTTCATCCGGCGAATTTAACCCGAAACGATTATTTTCAAGCGTTTTTGAAGGAAGCAGATCTTAACCGGCCGCTCGTAATACTAGGTGCCGAGTTGTGCAATCAGACGATTCAAATTTTAGGAAACCTTGTGCCGGATAATATATTCTTTGAACAAACCCCGATAAAAACGGATGAACTGGAAAATTACAAGACCATCGCCGATAAACTGACCCGAAAAAAGCCTTTACAGCTTTCTGGCGAGGACCAGAGGCGCCTTTTAGATTTAAGCCTCCGGTTTATTCCCGAAAAGCATAGACTGGTCACGCTGCCGGATGCGCTCAGAGATTTAATTCTTGAAAGCCGATTTCGCTTTAAGAAAAAAATTGTGAAAGATCATCCGGAGGCGGTCACTTTTCACCAAATAGACCGCTATATTCATTCCCAAACGATTCTAAACAATATCTTCTTTGGAAAAGCCAAAACAGATACCCCGATGGCACAGGAAAGAATCAAAGAAAGTATCATTCATCTGCTTATTGAAGCGGACCTTCTAGAAACAGTTGTCAGCAACGGAATGCAATACCAGGTGGGTACCAAGGGAGATCAGCTGTCCGGCGGGCAACGTCAAAAGTTGGCGATCGCAAGAGCATTTTTAAAAGAACCTCCGATGCTGATATTAGATGAAGCAACGTCAGCACTGGATAACAAATCGCAGTTGCGCATACAGAATCTCTTAAGAACCCGTTTTAAAGGGAAAACAACTGTGATCGCCGTTGTCCATCGGTTGGATACCATCAAAGCCTATGATAAGATCGTCGTGATGAAGTCCGGTAAAATCGCTGAAATGGGAAAATACGAGGAGTTGATGGCGAATCAAGGGATGTTGTATGAACTTGTGAGTGGAAAAACACGATAATCTGCCATAAGTGGGCAGGATTCCAGGTCCGGGCCTTTATAACCTCTGGAAAAAACTGAGATTTGTAGATGGAAGTACCAAACAACACGCGAAAACATTCCTAAATAACCTCAGCGATTTTTTTCATTTGGGCCTAAATAATCTGAAAGGCGCAATTCATCATTGATGCCACAATTTTCTGGATCCCAAATGATCATTGTTCGATTTCGATTGATCTCATATTTTTCCCTGTCTTCGGGAAACGCATTGAATAGCGTCGGAATCCACCATAGCGGTATGAATAGCATCCGGCCATCCGTTAATTCTAATTGTATATACTCGTCGTTAAAATGCACTTGGTGGATGCGAGCCTCAATAGGATAAGTATAAGCTGAAATGGGATACTGCACTTTGTATCGTTTCACTTTAAACTTATCATGGGCCTCTTCTACCTGTGTATTCATACCATTCCTCCAATAAATAATTATGGTTCTGCTCAATAACCTTGAGAGCTCGATTCAATTCATGACCTCTTAATGTTCGACCAGATCGAGCCACTTCGATCTTCGGCCCAAGCCATATTTTCGCATCAT
>JAHEHB010000302.1 GCA_024644775.1 Deltaproteobacteria bacterium | reverse complement strand
ATAGCTAATACCCATCAATTGTATTGCCGCATAAGGAATCAAGAATATTAGACATAACAATGAGGCAACAATCCCCACCGCTCTATTCTCATAACGATCGGAAAGGAGTTGGGCATGGGTCAAGTAATCGAACTTGCGTCCTACGAGCCAAAAACGAGGACCAAAAAATACCACGAGAACGAGCCCGCAGAGGTAGGTGAGTTCGAAACCCAGCGCTCCCATGCCGAATTTGTACGTAATGCCTGCAAGACCTACCATCATAAACGCACTATATGTGGTTGCAGCATATGTGAGCGCCGATACAAATCCTCCGAGTTGGCGGTTGGCCAAAAAAAATTCGTTCATACCGACGCCTAGCTTTTTTTTGGAAAGAAATGCAACGACAACACCCACGATTACATAGATAAAGAGCGTTAACCACACATAAAAACTGTCCGTCAAAATTTACCTCCCCGCACCCTGAGTGTCATCTTCGCGCCACCGGATGACTATGATGAACATACTTGTGATCGCCACAATGATCCAGACGATCCAAAAAAGAAAGCTTCCCGAAAGTCTGGGTATATCGCTCAGTACGGAGAAAGGAACGATAAAATCTAAGGTAAAGAGAAAAGAAAACCAAAGAACCCAGATCCAAAATGACCGCTTCATGTCTGCCTCTCAAAAGAATCCAATTTTACTTTCCAGCTTTACTTTTCAGAAAAAGACCCCGCTATTTCGAATATCATCTTTTTAAAGAATTTTCAGCATCGAAATGCTTCCAACCCTAACAATTGATAATATTCGACGTGTTTAGTTTCGCTTTTCACTTTGTCGGCCGAAACGGTTCATCCAATTCAAAGGGCTTCAAGATTTCTCCTGTGACAGCCCTCAGATTTTCCCATGATTGTCGCAGGGAGACCAGGGCCAGGACCAACTGGCTTTGGGCCGTCGTTAAATCCCGCTGCGCTTCATTTAAGCGCACCAACGAGGCCTGGCCTGCATTGTATTCTTTTTCGACAAGATCTCTATTTTGTTGAACCAGACTGGCATTTTTCCGTTGAAGCATCAACTGTTCTTGCCCGGCAATCAATTCTGCCACGGCCTCTTGCACTTCAGACGCTACTTGGATGGAGGCGTCGTTCAGATTTTTTTCTGCTTCGGTAAGCCTGCTTTTTGCCTCTGCAAGCTGGGCACGATTGAGACCACCGGCAAACAGATTGTAGGTCAGGTTCAAGCCGACAGATCCTCCGAAATCGTCGTTTTCGAATTCTGCACTGCCGGTCCGGTCACCATCCACAGAACCGGTCGCATTAAGCACCGGATAAAACTTCGCTCGGGCAATGCCCACTTCGGATGTTGCACGTTTTACTGCATAATCGCCTCTTCGAACATCCGGGCGGTGTGTGAGTGCGTATCGAATCTGCGGGTCGGGTGGGGGGGCTACGAGTTCTTCCTGGGTTTCCCGCTCAAGTCTCGCCAATTCGATGTTCGGCGGGAATCTAGCTTCCCGTATCCCCAATAAAGTAGCCAGCCCGATCATGGCAACGTTATAGAGCTGCTTTGCCCGAATGAGTCTGGATCGGGCCGAATTCACCTGAATTTCGAAGTTTAGAACATCGCTCAGAGAACCGGTTCCGACGCGGCGCCTGGCTTTGGCTTCATCGATTTGACGACGGTTGAAGGTTTCATCCGCCGAAGCAATGGCAATATCTTCCCTTGCCAGTTGCGCTACAAAGAAAGCCGTCGCCACCGATGCCAATAGCAGGCGCCGAGCATCCATATGTGATTCCCGGCTCTCTTGTTCTCCAAAATGTGCTGCAGAATATAAAAATTTGCGCTCAAACCCGTCAAACAAGATCCAATTGGCAGCCAGTCCGGAGCTGTACCGTTCATCAGATGTATCAATATCTGCCCTTGGGTTAAATAACCTGGCGGTCTGCAAGGCGGCTTGGCGATCATTTTCAGACAGCCAGAATCGAGAGGTTGAGGCAAGGGCATCGAGCCGCGGATAATAGGCAGATCTGGCTTGGGCGACTCTCTCCTTGGCCTGTCGGACCCGCTCTCTTGCCGCTGCTAGGGATGGATTTGCCGCTAAAGCAATTTTCTGTGCGGTTTTAAGATCCAAGACCTGGAGTTCATTCAGATCCGTATAAGCGGTCATATTCTGTTTTTGAGGCGTCTTGAGTAAATCAGCCCGACTGTATGGGAACATGAAAAACACCGGTACAAAACTGAGTAGGACCAGGATCAATTGCAGGAAACGCTCAGGGGACAATTTTATACGTCTCTTTTTCTTCATATCTGCTCCATACCAATACAAACAAATCATTTCTCAGAAACTAAACGCTTTCCGGCTTTATCACTGATGCCGGTTTTTTCGATAGAAGATCTGTTTTTCGGTTCCGGGCCGGTTCAACCACCTCCCGCGCCGGCCAGATACCATGCTTTAATCGGTATATCATGCACCGAAAGTCGTTGACGATAACCAGCAGACTCGGAATGAGCGCCAGTGTTAACACCGTTGCAAAGGCCACGCCTGCCGCCAAAGACAGCGCCATGGGTATCAAAAACTTCGCCTGCAGGTCCGTTTCAACGATCAGCGGCATCAATCCGCCAACAGTGCTAATCGTCGTAAGAAAAATGGCCCGGAAACGCCGGGCGCCGCCGGCGCGAATCGCTTCAAAAAACGGCATTCCTTCAGCAAGGTTTTCATTGATCCGTTCGATTAAGACAATTGCATCATTAACGACCACACCAGACAGCGCCACCATACCAAACACGCTCATCAATGTTAGGTCGTATCCCAACAGAAGGTGTCCAAAGATGCCGCCAATGATACCGAAGGGTACTGTAAACAAAATGACAAATGTTTGTACATAAGAGCGAAACATGGTGGCGATGATGATGAAGATACCCAGAATGGCCAGTGGAAAACCGATTTTTAAACTGTCGAAAGATTCCCGCATTTTTTTCTTTTCGCCTTGAAGCGTGACATATAATCCAGGATATCGGTTTTTTATTTTTGGGAAATATTCTTCCGAAAGGGTTCTATAGATTTCGTTGGCATTGGCTCGCTTGCTGTCCACCGCCGCGCTGACCGAAACCCGGCGCATTCCATCGGTTCGGGTAATCGTTGAGTATCCCGGTTCAAACCAGACATCGGCTACCGACCGCAAAGGCACCTCAAAGCCGTTTTGGGTCCTGATTCGAACGCGCTCAAAATCTGAGACACGACTGCGTTCGTCGGCGGTGTATCGAACCCGCACTCGAATATCATCCCGTCCCCGCTGCAGGCGCACCGCCTCTTCACCGTAGTACCCGGCGTATATCTGTTTGGCCAAATCTTCAACGGTTAACCCCAGCGCCCGGGCTTCCGGTTTCAATTTTAATCGCATCTCGTTTTTGCCTTGTGAAAAATCAGAACGAATTTGGTACACACCGTCAAACTGCCTGAGTCGTTCCATGAGGTCATCGCTGGCGGCAAGAATATCTTGCATTTTGTGGCCTTTCAGCCACACCTCAATGGGCGCCCCGGGGGGACCTGCCGACAACCCCTGGAAAGTAAGGGATTTTATCCCGGAAATCGATCCAACCTCTTTCTCCCACTGCACCATAATATCTTTGGAATGAATGCCGCGTTCTTCTGACTCAAGCAATATGGCTTGTACGCTACCAACATGGGGTCCCCGTTTTGCCATTTCCTCTAACGTTTGGCCCACGAGTGTCAGGCGATTTTTCAAAAGCGGCTCCCCGGAGCTCGTTTCCGTTTTATCCGCCAACCGTAACAGCGCGGTTTCAATATGACCGATGGCCCGTTGAGTGACCTCCGAGGGGGTACCGTTGGGAAACTCGACGGTCGAGGTTATAACAAATCCGTCAATTTCGGGAAAAACCTCGAATTTAAGAATTCCTCCCTTTACCAATCCAACGGTAATCAGAAGAAGGCTGATGGCGGTACAAAACGAAACATACCGCCAGTGGAGGATTTTAGCGAGAAATGGGGCGTAAATATGGGCCACAAACCATTCGATGCTCTGGCTGGTCTTGCGCTGAAATTTTCCTATCCATCCGATCCATCCGTCGCTTCCCCGATGGGTTTCCGTGCCGTTTAGATCCGGCAGATGGCTCAAATGAGCGGGTAGCAATATGAGACATTCGAGTAAAGATATCGATAAACACGCGATGACGACCACGGGCAGGATTGAAATGAATTTACCCATGATGCCGCCGATAAAAACCAGGGGCAGGAAGGTCACAATCGTGGTAATCACCGCAGCGGTTACCGGTAGTCCCACTTCACACACGCCATCTACGGCGGCCTTAAGCGGGGATTTCCCTTGTTTTCGATGGTAATATATGGCCTCACCGACGACAATGGCATCATCTACGACAATACCCAGCACCATAATCAAACCGAAAAGAGAGATCATGTTGATGGTCTCGCCCATTGCCCAGATAATCGCCAGCGCACCGGCGAAGGAAACCGGTATCCCCATGCCTGCCCAGAAACTGAGCCGCAGATTGAGAACGGCCCAAAGAAGTAAAAGAACTAAGCATAAACCAATGGTGCCGTTTTTAACAAGTAGATCGATACGAGCTTGGAGGATGTCTGTTCCATCGTATAGCACGGCGATATTGACGCCATCAGGAACCTGCTGCTGCTTATTTTTGACAAACTCGTTGACGGTTTTCGATATTTTTAGAGAATCCTCCTCTTTGGTTTTATACACGACGATCAGAACGGTGGGCTCCCCATTTATGGTTGCGCGAATGGGGTCTTCGGCAAATCCATCGCGAATGGTGGCCAGGCGGTCCAGGGTGATGATCTCACCTTCCGGCCGCGCCAGCACCACAATGGATGAGAGTTCTTTACCGGTATATTTACGTCCGACGGTGCGTACGCGAATTTCTTCCCCCAAGGTTCTTATCGTTCCGCCGGCCATGTTCAAATTGCTGCGGCGAACGGCAACTGCCACGGCATTAAAGGTTAACCCATATTCCCTCAATCGCGCCTCAGATACTTCGATACTGATTTCGTAATCTCGGGCGCCGAAGATTTCGACCTTGGAAACCGGGGGAAACTCCTGTATTTGATCCTTTATCGTTTCAGCCCATTCCTTTAAACGCCGCTCCGACATATCCCCGGATAGATACAGCAGCAAGACCGTATCTTTCAACAACAACTCCGAGATAACCGGTTTTTCAGCATCAACCGGAAATGTGGAAATCGCGTCCACTTTACTTCGGACCCGGTCCAGCACGTCGGCGATTTCGTATCCTTCCTTGACCTCAATGATTGTGGTTCCGACATTCTCGCTCGATTGAGTGGTATATTCTTTTACCCCTTCGAGTCCTTCGATGGCCTCTTCAATTTTTCGACTAATCCCCTCTTCTACTTCTTCGGGATCCGCTCCCGGATAGGGGACATTGATGGTGATTCTGTCTAAGGAAAATTCGGGAAAGGTCTCTCTGATCATAAAATAGGACGCCAGGCCACCGGCCATAAAAATAATGACCAGAACGATATTTGCGAAAACAGTGTTCCGTGCAAATGCGGCGAGAACAGATCTCATGATTTTGTTTTGAGGCTTTCTTTGTTTATCGTTTCAAGCAGAGCGTTTTCCAAAGGATCAATCAATCGCGTGGTAATAACCCGATCTCCAGTTTTGAGTCCGGACGTCACAAAGGCTTCGTCACCTTCAATCCGAGCGACGTTGACCCGAACCGTTTTAAGGCGGTTGTCAGCGGAAATATAAACGGTGTTTTCAAAGCTAACCGCCCATCTGGGGATGCGAAAAACATTTTGCATCGTTCGGCCCGGGATTTCCACCGAACAAAACATTCCTTCCACCAGCGGCAGCGATTCCGGATCTTTTGAAAAAGCCTGTTTCGCTTTTACTCGAATGGCGACCGTCAGGGTTCTTGTCTGTTGGTCAAACTTAACCACCCGGTGCAGATGTCCTTCCCAGACATGGTCTTCACGATCCTCAGTCCAGCGAATTTTACAGGTTACCTGATTCAAGCTGTTAAACCAGGCCAATTTCCCACCGGGTTTGGTATTGTCGAAAATAAGCCATTGCCGTGCATCCCGACTATCCAACGGTACTTGAATTTCCAGAACGGAATCGTCTGCCAGGGTTACCACTTTAAGCCCGGGGGTGACATATTGACCTTCTTCAATGGAAGCATTTTTGACTCTTCCATTAAACGGTGCGTTTACTTCGCACCTTTCCAACCGGGCTTCTGCCAGAGATAGCCTGGCTCGTACCGCAGACAGACTGCTTTCTGTCTCACGGATTTGAATGGGGTATAGCTCAACCATTTCTCTTATTTGATCCGCTATATCGGTAGCGGAATTGAATGCCCGCTCTGCCGCATCCACACCGGAACGGGTTCCAACCTTATCGTTTTCAAATAGGCGCCGGATTCTTTCAAATTCCATTTTCGCCAAATACTTATTCCGATCAAGCGACTTTAGTCGGTCCTTATCGATGGCTTTTTGTCTTTTGAGGCGCACAATCGTGTTTTTCCATTGTTCAACGGTGGCCTTTGCCTCGTTAACTGCGGCTATATAATCTCGGGGATCGACTTTAAACAGGAGATCGCCTTTTTTGATAACCTCACCAGCTTCCAGCCGGGGATGAACCATTATAATCTTTCCCGAAACCTCAGCCGCAATCTCAACGACATCCAGCGCCTTGATTTCACCATAACCAGTGATGAAAACGGAGACGTCTTCCGGGGTAACCTGAACGGTATCCACCCGCAGGGGACGTTCCGAATATCTGACCTCAGCCGGGGGACTTTTCATGTTTGCGAATGTAA
>JAHEHB010000301.1 GCA_024644775.1 Deltaproteobacteria bacterium | reverse complement strand
CAAAATTGGTGCACAAACAGGGAGAAGGAAAACAGGTAACAGATGAAGCGCTGGCACAGATGATGACCCCTATTGATACGCTTTTGAAAGATCTTCGAAAGCTGAAATTCAGTCCACCGGTGACGCATGTGTACAATCCCCTGGAATATGCCCGCCAGAGTTATGAGACCTATTTGCAGCGGTACGCAGAATCTAACAAGGAGATTGTTTTTTTCGGGATGAACCCGGGGCCGTGGGGCATGGTTCAGACAGGGGTTCCCTTTGGCGAAATCAAAGCCGTTAAAGAATGGCTGGGAATCGAGGCTCCGGTCACCGCTCCATCGAATGTGCATCCAAAGCGGCCTGTATTGGGTTTTAAGTGTCAGCGGAGCGAAATCAGCGGCAAACGCCTGTGGGGGTGGGCGAAGAAAACATTCAAGACACCGGAGCAGTTTTTTTCTCGTTTTTTTGTGGCGAATTATTGCCCGTTAATGTTTATCGAAGCAAACGGGCGAAATCGGACACCGGATAAATTGCGTGCGGTTGAGCGTAGGCCTTTACTGGATATTTGTGACCGATCACTGAATCGAATCGTTCAAGAACTAAGGCCGCGATACGTTATCGGGATCGGTCGTTTTGCTGAAGCACGTGCACGTTCGGCTCTGGCAGGGCGTGATTATGTAATTGGCCGGATTACCCATCCGAGCCCGGCCAATCCCAAAGCCAATCGAAACTGGGAACAATTAATTACAAAAGAGATTTCAGCGTTAGGGATTCATATCTGAAGGATCTTTATCGCCGGAATCATCGTGGTCTTCAGCGATGCATATGAAAGATCGTTGATTGGGAGGAAACATGGCAGAATCGGAAATACATTCAGGAATATGCGGTTTTAAAACCATCGTACAAACAAAACTGGAGGGGTCTCACTGCACAATTCGCATTCAAAGCGACTGTGAAGCGATCCAGCGATTGGGAGCCGAGTTGCAGAAAGTGGATCCTCTCCGAGAAATCACATTTCGAGGGGACGGTCCACTTACATTCGAACTTGGCGCAAAGTACTGTGCACATGCTGCCTGTCCGGTTCCGGTTGGAATTATCAAAGCGATTGAAGTGGAGACTGGGCTGGCATTACCTGCCGATGTTACCATTAAGGTTTCGAAATCAATAGATTAGGCGATCAGCCACATCATATCCACAATTTGTTGTCAATGTTGAAGAAGATGTTGTCCGTGAGTATAAAAAGTGATCCCGCAGCGAGTGGGATCGCGGAATATTATCATTTTAATTCCCTTGGGGTTAATTCCACGCCGCTTGCGGCGGGGCAGTTCATTAAAACAAACAGAATAGGTTTCGGTTACCCATACATTATGAGACACTATAGTGTACCCACAAAAGATTCTTAATAAAATCGCTTGAGCCTGGCTGTTTGCTAGAACCTCTGATTTCAGTACTTCTCTATTTTAGCCTCAAAGACTCAAGTTTTAAAATGGTAAAAACACCTTCGCCATTTTTTCCATTTATTTGATGGTTAACGCACCAACTGGATCAAAAGCCGCCAGGCTTTTGGGATCAGAGTGAATGCTCATGTTGGGTGGAGTCTTTCAATGCCTTAGATATTGCGTCTTTTACCCATATATTTAAGCTCTTTCCTTTTTTACGTGCTTCAATCGTAATATTCTTATGCAACTCAGGTTCCACACGTACGACGAACTTCCCAGAATATGGCTTTTCAGGTTCCTCGCCGCGGTCGGCACAAAAAGTCAGATAATCGTCAACTGAATCGTGAAATGCCCCCTTGAGCTCATTCACTGTTTCGCCTTCAAAAGTAATCACATCCCTCAAATTGATAACTTCGCCGTGGAAAATATTGGCATCGTCGTCAAATTCAACTTTTGCAAAATATCCTTTGTATTCCATCATGGTGTCACCCCCGATTCTATCAAGAATCTTTGTACAGATCTGACGGACGCTTTGTTTGTCACTCGCTGAGGATGGGGTCTGTGAAAAACAGCACGAACATCATTAAGTGCCACTCTTACACGAGATCCTTTACCTTCTGTTACTTCAGCGCCAAGAGCAATAAATAAGCTCTCGATATCATTCCATGAAATACCGGAACGCTCTGGTTTTTCAAATATTCTCTGTAGCGTCTGTCGCAGTTTTTTATTCATAATGATATAGTATCACAGTTTAGTATCGTGTCAATGAGATAAATACGGGGATAGCTTGCGATTGATCGACCAACGCTCAGCTTCAGGAGCCGCCAGCTTTAAGCTGAATTTCCAAAAATGTATAAACTAAAATATAATGACGCCTTCTAAAAGCGGTATGGCTCTGGCGGTCTGCTGGAAGCTGTTGTTATAAGATATTGAATTTATGATATTTGTTATTGACACAATTAATTGTTTGTTGTACTTTATGTACAATTAATTCAAAAAAACCAATTGTACGAAAGGTAATGTGTCATGTTAAATAAAATTTCAACTGCTGATGCAAGAAAAAAATTTGCAAATATTATAAACAGGGTCGCATACGGTAAAGAATCATTCGTATTGACGAGACGAGGCGAAGCGCTTGCTGCTATTGTTTCAATGGAGGATTTAATGCTCTTACAGGAAATTGAAGAACAAATTGATATTGAAGATGCGTGGAAAGCTCGAAATGAATCGGGTGAAAGCATTTCGTGGGAAACGCTTCGTGAGGAACTTGAAATTTGAAATACAGAATTGAGTTTAAAAGATCTGCAGCTAAAGCACTCAAGAAAATCCCAAAATCTGACCAAAGGCGAATACGCGATAGAATAGATAGCCTTTCTGAAAATTTACCGGATTCTGCCACTACTAAATTGAAAGGAGACAACCCTTTTTATAGGATCAGGGTTGGGGATTATCGGATCATTTATGAAGTTCACGAAGATATTTTGGTAATATTGGTTTTGAAGATAGGTCACCGAAAAAAAGTTTACAGAAGGCTCACCTTATAACGCAGAGTTCACCAGGGTCATATTACTTGAGGATGTGGGTGAGTTTATTCCAAAGGAGGAAACGTTTGAAAGTCCATCGGCTGGATCATCTTGTGCTGACAGTTAAAGACATGGATGCTGCCAGTGAATTTTATTCTGAGGTTCTCGGTATGGAGCCATTAATATTCTCCGACAACAGGAAAGGGCTTGCTTTCGGGGATCAGAAAATAAATCTGCATCAAGCCGGCCATGAGTTGGAACCAAAGGCATCAAAACCCACTCCTGGATCTGCGGATCTTTGTTTCGTCACCCAAACGCCCCTTTCAGATGTCGTCAATCACGTGCGATCGTTCAACATCGACATATTAGAGGGGCCTGTAAAAAAATCGGGTGCCAAAGGATCGATTCTCTCTATCTATTTTAGAGACCCTGACGGGAACCTCATCGAAGTTTCCAACACCGCCGACGATTTCGAATCATAAATTTGCTAAAATCGCTCAATCAACTTGTCGATTAAGTAAGTACTTTCTTGCATGGCCTGCTGGCTGAAGGGGCCGAACCATTCGGCGATTTTTCCGAACTCAGCGCAAAAGCGTTCCCTATCTCCCCCCTCTATCATTTCAAGGTTCTCGTTGATTGAGGTGAGATAATCTTTCAAAAGCTTTCGCCGCTCGGGAGAAGCGAGAATAATCTCGGCATAAAGAGAGGGGTCTTGAGTGAACAGGCGTCCAACCATACCCAGTTCCAGTCGATATATCGGGCTGGAAAACTCGAGTGTACGATGCAAATCGACGCGTTTCCGGCATAGAAACTGGCCGAACGCAAATGTGGCAAAATGTCGCAGCGTTTGGACAACCCCCATGATGGCATCGTGTTCCTGTGCGTTGGATTGCACCACGATGCCGCCCCAGGTGCTAAATTGATCAATGAGCCACTGGCAGGCAGATTGATTTCTACCGGGAGTGACGATAATAATCTGTTTGTCCAAAGTCGACGTTGTCGGACCAAACAAAGGATGGAGCCCGACGACTGGTCCCTTATGGGCCTTTAGCATGGCCTCCATCGGAGATCCTTTTACACTGGTAATATCCGCTAAAATACAATCAGAAGGAAGAAATGCCCCCAATTTTGAGATAATGTCCACGGTTGTTTCGATGGGTGCACAGATCAGCGCCAAATCGATTCCGGCGCATAGGGTTTCTGCATTGGACCAGTCCTTTCGAGCCAGTATTTTAATGTTATAACCGCTATCTTCAAACAGTCGGCAGAAATATTGCCCCATGCTGCCTTTGCCACCCACCAGCAGTACGGTTGCACCCGGTCGAATCCCTTTTCGTGCCATGTCCGCCACTTGTTCGACTCTTGAATTTTGAAGAATGAGTCGGAAGAGTTCTTCAAGATAATCCGGGTCGAGGCTAACCTTGTGAGCCTGGTTACGTATTTCTGTTATGCGATTTTCTTCTATAGCCGGATGATAGACCGGCAAATCATGGGTCTTATCCAGGGCAACGATTTTCTCAATTTGTCTTTGTCGCTCTGCAAGCAGGGATACGATTTGCTGATCGATCGTATCAATTTCAAACCGCATGTTTTCGAGTTCATTTTCAGCCCGTTTGTTTGCTGAGTTCGTTTTGGCGTGAGGATGTTTTTGATGGGTTACCATGTTTTTTTTTATCTTGTTTCTGTTGCGCCGAGACGCGAGCGTTGGTTTGATAATCTGTTATCTGTTTTCGCCTCAATCCTTTTCTCAGGTTATCAGGTTTATTTGGGGCTCATCCATATAGCATTTTCATCGAGAGGTTGGCAAGCGTGGCAAATTTTAAGATTTATCGTAAAAGGCTTGAAATTTTTATTCATGGCTTATAAAAAAAAATTGAGCTTACAAAAAGAGGTTTTTCTTTTATGCGTCTTTCATTGATTGGTATGTCCGGCTCCGGTAAATCCAGTTGGACTCAAAAACTTGTCGAAATCGGTTTTAGAGGATTTCATTGCGACGATCGTATCGAAGAAATACTTGCTTCTGAACTGATCCGACCGGATGGAACGAGAATGGATGTCGGGGAGTGGATGGGGTTTCCATATGATCCGTATTATCGGCGTCGCGAATCAAAATATCTGTCTCTTGAAAAGGCGGTTCTTGCAGAAATACTGATCGATATTGATAAGCAGAGAGAGGATCCGAGTGGTAATCTGGTTATCGATACGACCGGCAGCGTTATATATGCCGGAAATAAGCTCCTAAGGGATCTTAGAAGACTCACGACAGTGGTTCATTTGGAGACACCGTCTCATATCCAGGAAGCCATGTTGGTTGCATATTTAAAAAACCGCCGGCCCGTGCTATGGAGAGATCTTTTTAATAAAAAAACCGATGAGACCAACGACATTGCATTATCCCGTTGTTATGCAACCCTCTTAAATAGCCGTGAAAAGCTATATAAGCGATGGGCGGATGTTACGATCGATTATGCGGCGCATAGCAAAAGCGATTTGCAATCCGTTTGTTTTTTAGAGATGGTGAGCGCACAGTTTGAAAGATAAATTATTTTAAGAACGATTATTTTCGATTCTGACCAAAATTTATAAAAGAAGGGATCACTCAAATGCAGGAAACCAAAAATTCATTTGCTTCTTTGATGGAGTTCACGGATCGACCGTCGATTGTATTCGTGAAGGGACAAGGATCATGGTTGTGGGATCAAAACGAAAAAAAATACCTGGATTTTGTTCAGGGTTGGGCGGTTAACTGTTTGGGTCACGCCCCGCCAGCGGTTCTGGAAGCCATCCAGAAACAGGCAGGATTGTTGATCAATTGTAGTCCTGCATTTTATAACGAACCCATGATTCGGTTGGCCGACTTGATTACCCAAAACAGCTGCATGCAAAAGGTGTTTTTTGCAAACAGCGGCGCCGAAGCAAACGAAGGGGCAATCAAACTGGCTAGAAAATGGGGTTCCCTTCACCGCAACGGTGCGTATGAAATTATCACGATGGACCATGGGTTCCACGGCAGAACTTTGACGACCATGGCCGCATCCGGAAAATCCGAATGGGAGACATTGTATGAACCGAAAACTCCTGGTTTTGTGAAGGTTTCGCTCAATGACCTGAAAGGGGTCAAAGATGCCATCACCGACAAGACAATCGGGGTTATGCTTGAGCCTATCCAGGGAGAAGCGGGTGTTTACGAGGCAACGGATGATTTTTTACACGGTTTACGTGAGGTGACAAAGAACGAGGGACTGCTTCTCATATTCGACGAAATTCAGACCGGAATCGGACGCACCGGACGGCTGTTTGGCTATGAACACACCGGAATAGAACCGGACATCATGACACTGGGAAAAGGTCTTGGGGGTGGTGTACCGCTTGCTGCGCTGGTCGCCAAAGAAGAATATTGCTGTTTTGAACCGGGCGATCAGGGCGGCACATTTAACGGTAATTCCATTATTACGGCAGCCGGCTGTGCTGTTATGGAGACGCTGGTTAAACCTGGATTCCTCGATTCCGTATCGGAAACCGGCCAATATATGAGATCAAAACTCGAAGCGCTTTCAAATAAATTGGGTTGTGGAGAGGTTCGTGGAAAAGGGATGCTAATGGCGCTTGATCTAAAACAAGACGCTGGAAAGATAACATCTGAACAGGCCAGAGAAAACGGATTGTTACTTAATTCGCCGCGTCCGGATACCTTACGATTTATGCCTGCCTTAACCGTTAGCAGGGAAGAGGTGGATCACATGATTAAAATAATAGGGGATGTACTGGAAAAAACGCTGAAACCGGCGTAGTTACGACACTTCGAAAAGGGAGTGAACATATGGGAAATAAAGAAGCAGCCGTTGGTTATTTCAAAAAAGGATTTGTATG
>JAHEHB010000032.1:7496-21746 GCA_024644775.1 Deltaproteobacteria bacterium | reverse complement strand
CACGGAACATTACGCCATGGCACTTGGTCAATGAATTCGATCGACGATAGCAATTTGAAACCGATCTACACGGTATCCAAACTCACCCATCACATTAAGGCGTTGTTGGAAAACGAATTTCCATTTGTCTGGATTACCGGAGAAATTTCAAATTTCAGAGTCCCGGTTTCCGGACATTTTTACTTCGTATTAAAGGATGAAAACAGTCAAATAAGCGCGGTTATGTTTCGCGGCCAAAACCAGTTACTAAAGTTTGCACCCGAAGATGGCATGAGCGTAACCGGACTTGGGCGGATCAGTGTTTATGAACCTCGAGGAACCTATCAGATTATCTTCGAATTACTGGAACCCAAAGGCACCGGCGCCTTGCAGATCGCTTTTGAGCAGCTGAAGAAACGGCTCGCCGAAGAAGGTTTATTTGACGAATCAATTAAGAAACCGTTGCCTTTTTTACCCCAAAAAATAAATCTCATCACATCACCCACCGGTGCCGTGGTCCACGATATTCTCAGAATCTTGAATCGACGTTTTTCAACGATTCCCGTTGAAATCTATCCTGTAAAGGTTCAAGGAGATCAAGCAGATTCAGAGATAGCGACGGCGTTGGATCGACTGAATGTCAGGAACGACGCCGATGTGCTCATCCTTGCCAGAGGTGGCGGTTCCCTTGAAGATCTTCAAGCATTTAATTCAGAAACGGTGGCACGTGCGATATTTCGGTCGAATATACCGGTGGTTTCTGCCATCGGCCACGAAACCGACTATACGATTGCGGATTTCGTGGCTGATTTACGAGCACCAACGCCATCGGCGGCGGCTGAGATAATCGTTCCCGTTAGAGTAGACCTTCAAAAACGATGCCATGAGTTGTTACAGTACTTGAATAATAGAATTTCAAATTATTTTAAGCACTTACAAAAACATCTCGCAGCTATAAACACCCACCTTGTCGACCCCAAGAAAAAGTTGTACGATTTGAGACTCAGAACCGACGATTTGACAGAACGGATCATTCGTTCGTTTCAGCAATTGAGAAACCAAAAACGCGAACATCTTTTATGGAGGGTACATCGACTTTATTCAAATAGTCCGAATATATATATAGAAAAAAATAAAGTAATACTGGAACAAAAATATACGAATATACTATTATTTATAAAGAAATACTTAAATGATAAACATGCCATATTACAGGGCTTGGTTGGAAAACTAGATGCGCTGAGCCCACGGTCTGTTCTGAAGCGTGGGTACAGCATTACGCAGTCTCTTCCGGATGAATCAATTTTAATGGATTCCGATGCTGTGGATGTTAATCAAAAACTTAGAGTTTTACTGGCAAAAGGGTCTTTAATATGCCAAATTAAAAGGAAAAAAACGGTATGGCCAAAAAAACGTTCGAAGATGCAATGAGATCACTTGAACAAATCGTTCAGGAACTCGAAGATGGTGATTTGCCGCTTGAAGCCGCACTTAAAAAATTTGAAGAAGGTGTCCAGCTCTCCAAATTTTGTTCTCAGAAATTAGACGAAACCGAAAAAAAGATCACGATCCTTCTAGAGGACCAAAAAGGCAACCTAATCGAGAAGCCGTTTCAATCAGAAGGTGGTTCTGAATTGACAGAACCTCAACCAATCGAATCAATACCAAAAGAATTAAAAATTGATCGGAGAAATGATCACAAAATATGAATTTCAATCTCCGTACCTATTTAGTAGAAAAACAAACGCAGGTTAACGACACGCTTCTTTCCATCCTTGATTCGGGCAGCTCAAATCGGATTACCCAAGCCATGCGTCATTCACTCATGGCAGGTGGAAAACGGCTTCGGCCGATCTTATGCCTCGCCGCCACAGAGGCAGTGGGAGGCGACCCAAACGATTCCTTACATGCCGCCTGTGCCTTGGAGACGGTCCACACCTATTCGCTGATACATGACGATTTACCCGCGATGGATGATGACGATCTGAGACGCGGAAAACCCACTTGTCATGTTGCTTTTGATGAAGCTACAGCGATCTTAGCAGGAGATGGGTTGTTGACACTCACGTTCCAGATCCTTTCGTCTCAACCCAGAGCTCTGTTGCCCGCCTCAAAACAGCTGGAAGTGATTCATATCATCGCCATCGCTGTCGGATACAAAGGGATGATCGAAGGACAGATGCAAGATATCGCCTCTGAGGGGAAACATTTGAATATCGATGAGCTAACAGATTTGCATCGTTTAAAAAC
Source organism: Deltaproteobacteria bacterium (assembly GCA_024644775.1). Next base: position 19,517 of record JAHEHB010000032.1, on the reverse strand, counting down.
AGGGGCTCTCATCGAAGCGGCCGCTCATATCGGCGCCATTTTAGGAAACGGAAAAGACGAACAGATTCAAAAACTTAAAGACTATACGAAGAAAATCGGTCTTGCTTTTCAAGTAAAAGACGATATCTTAAACGTGGAAGGAGATCCTAAAGTCATCGGAAAGGCAGTCGGCACAGACAATACCCGAAATAAAAATACCTTTCCGACGCTGGTTGGAATCGAAGAATCCAAGGCATTTGCAAAAACACTGGTAAAAGATGCCTTGCAGGCGCTTGAAAATTTTGATAATAAAGCAGATCCGTTGAGAGCCATCGCATCCTACATTATCGAGAGAAAAAAATAAAAGGAGCTATCTTGCTTTGTATTTTCTCGAACAAATAAATTCTCCCGCCGATCTTAAAAAACTTAACCGATCGGATTTACCGATTCTTGCTGAGGAAATTCGAAACCATATTGTAGAAGTCGTCTCAAAAAACGGCGGACATCTTGCCTCGAATCTGGGTGTGATCGAGCTCACGATTGCACTTCACTACGTTTTTAATACCCCGGACGATAAAATCATCTGGGATGTCGGGCACCAATCCTACGCACATAAATTGTTAACAGGGCGTAAGAACCAATTTCATACACTACGACAACTTGGGGGGATCGCTGGATTTACTCGAACGAGCGAAAGCCCTTATGATGCTTTTTCAACAGGTCATAGTAGTACGTCCATATCAGCCGGACTGGGAATGGCCATTGCTAAACAGCTAAAAAAAGAAACCTCCAAAGTTATCGCGGTTATTGGAGATGGCTCCATGACCAGCGGTATAGCTTTTGAAGGGCTGAATCAAGCGGGTGATATCCATAAAGACCTGATTGTCATTTTAAATGACAATGACATGTCCATCGCAAAAAACGTTGGCGCCCTCTCCTCTTTTCTGAGCCGTACATTTAGCAAAAAATATTTACAAGATTTAAGGAAAGAGTTTGGGGAATTACTAAAATCCCTGCCAAAAATCGGAGACGACGTCTATCAGTTCGCGAAACGGACGGAAGAATCTTTTAAAACCTTTGTAACTCCCGGCATGCTGTTTGAAGCATTTAATTTTAAATATTTCGGTCCCATAAACGGACATAATCTGAACCATCTTATTGATATCCTAAATAACATCAAAAACGTAAATGAGCCTTTACTGCTTCATGTGACAACCCAAAAAGGTAAAGGCTATGAACCGGCTGAACATAATCCCATCTACTATCATGGTGTCTCATGCTTCGAAATAGATACCGGTAACTGTGTCTTACAAAACACGATGGTTCCAACATTTACCAAGGTGTTTGGGGATACGATGGTCGAACTCGCCAAGAAGAACAAGCAGCTTGTAGCGGTAACAGCCGCCATGCCGGAAGGTACCGGTCTGAAAAAATTTGCAGAGGCGCATTCGGATCGATTCTTTGATGTGGGCATTGCCGAGCAGCATGGTGTGACGTTTGCCGCCGGCTTGGCCACCGAGGGGTTTAAGCCGGTTGTTGCGATTTATTCTACGTTTCTTCAAAGGGCCTACGATCAGGTGATTCACGACGTTTGTATTGAAGCATTACCGGTCGTCTTTGCATTGGATCGAGGGGGAATTGTCGGCGAGGATGGTGCGACACATAATGGGTTGTTCGATCTATCTTACCTTCGCATTCTTCCCAACATGGTCGTAATGGCTCCCAAGGATGAAAATGAACTCAGACAAATGTTGCTTACGGCACTTTTGCACGACGGCCCCATTGCACTTCGATATCCCAGGGGTACTGCTGTCGGCGTTAAAATCGATAAACACATCGAACCGGTGCCCATCGGTAAAGGCGAAATTCTAACCAAAGGTGAGGATGTGTTGATCTTAGCCATTGGTCAATCGGTCAGTGAATCTCTTAAAGCTCAGGAGATTCTCAAAACACAGGGCATTCTGGCGACGGTGGTCAATTGCCGTTTTGTAAAACCGCTGGATTCAGATTTGATCCTTTCTCTTGCAGAACGGATTCCTCGCATCGTTACCGTGGAAGAAAATGTACGTCAAGGCGGCTTCGGCAGCGCGGTATTGGAGTGCCTGAATGACGCCGACCTTACTGGATTTAGACTCAAGCGTATCGGTGTTCCCGATGTATTCGTTGAACACGGACCACAGGATTTTCTCAAATCCAAATTTGGATTGGATTCATCTTCCATTGCAAACACCGTTAAAGAACTGTGTATTGCTCCCTCTTTCAATATCCCCTCTTCTGAATGGCTACATCAAAAAAGCGAATCGATCTGATACTCGTTCAAAAGCAACTGGTTCCCAGCCGCCAACGGGCAAGATCTTTGATTATGGCTGGAAAAGTATTGGTTAACAACATGCCGGTAGAAAAATCGGGAACCTTGGTATCAGAAACCGATCGTATCAGTCTTCGAGGGAAAGATATACCATTTGTAAGTAGAGGGGGCCTCAAACTCGAAGGTGCCCTTGACGCCTTTCAAATCGATCCCGCCGGATGGGTGTGTTTAGATGTAGGCGCTTCCACAGGAGGGTTTACCGACTGCCTGCTCCAACGAGGCGCTACATCGGTTTATTCTGTGGATGTCGGTTATGGACAATTGTCATGGAAACTTCGGAAGGACACGCGGGTCACTCCCATCGAACGTACCAATGTCCGACATATGTCCAATGACCGGCTGCCTTGTCCGGTTGACCTTATCACCATCGATGTTTCCTTTATTTCACTTAAAGTGGTTGTTCCAAAAGCGTTGACGTTTATGAAAGAGGAAGGAACCATCATTGCTTTGATAAAACCTCAATTTGAAGTTGGAAAGAAAAATGTCGGAAAAGGTGGGGTTGTCCGCGATCCAAAATTACACGCTTCGGTAATAAAGGAGTTGACGGATTTCTTTGACCACATCAGACTTCAGGCGAAGTCTGTCATACCATCATCCCTGATTGGCCCGAAAGGAAATAAAGAATTTTTTATGTTTTTGAAAAAAAAGACCTGAAAAAAATACCGATTAAAATTTAAGCTTGATTTTTTGGGGGAAATCATCAATTAATAATGCTTTTTGGATGCCTTAAACTCACTCACAACAGACCCTGGGGTTTCCTTGTTTTGACTTTGTATCGGGCATGATACGCATTACGGAAGCCTGTCCGGCCGTTGCAGTGAATCCATAAATATAAAACAGAGAGGAGCTTAAGTGACTGAAATGGTAGATAAAATTCGAGATATTGCTCTTGTGGGGCATGGTAGCTCTGGGAAAACTTCGTTGGCCGAAGTAATGCTCTACAATGCCGGCGTTCTCAAGCGAATTGGAAGCGTTGAAGAAGGCAATACCGCCATGGACTTTGAGCCGGAAGAACTTAAACGACACGTCAGCCTCAGCAGCGGGTTTCACCAATGCGAATGGGCGAAACACGTGATCCATCTCATTGATACGCCGGGTGATCAAAACTTTTTTGCAGATACCAAAATGTGTATGCAGGCTGCAGATTCAGTGGTTGTGGTTGTTGATGCCGTAGATGGCGTCAAGGTTCAAACTGAGCAAGCATGGGAATTTGCAACCGAATTTAACATACCGGCTATCCTGTTTATAAACAAACTCGACCGAGAGCGGGCTGATTTCGACCGTGCATTTCAAGGTGTCACCGACACATTCGTACCGAAGCCGATTCGGCTTCAGTTTCCCATTGGAACTGAGGCATCGTTTCGGGGAATTGTCGATCTGATCAGTATGAAAGCGTACACATATGATGATAGCGGAAAGGTTTCTGTGGGAGACATTCCTACGGATATGAAAACAATGATAGACGCCGAACGGGAAACGCTGATTGAAAATATCGCAGAGGCTGATGATGCGCTGATTGAAAAATATCTCGAAGGAGAGGAACTCTCTGATGATGACATAAAGGCGGCTTTACGCAAAGGAACCTTACGACGCACCTTTGTTCCCGTCGTCTGCGGATCGGCCACCAAAAATATCGGTATCGACTTGCTGATGGATTACTTTGTATCCACCCTCCCCTCCCCGCTTGATTTGGGTGCAAAAAAAGGTTTTGATCAAAACGACAACGAAATTGAGCGAAAACCGGATCCCAATGCGCCGTTTTCAGCGTTTGTCTTTAAAACGATAGCCGATCCCTATGCAGGCCGGCTGACGATCTTTCGAATTGTTTCAGGCAAACTCGACGGGGACGGCACTTTCTATAATGTAAACAAACAAAGCAAAGAACGGTATACCCAATTATTGAGACTTGCGGGAAAGGAGCAACAACCCGCCTCGGACGCTGGGCCAGGCGCAATCGTTGCCGTGGCGAAACTCAAGGAAACAACCACAGGGGATACGATTTGTGATGAAAACAATATTGTTCGTTTTCAAACCGCTGAGCCGCTGCCAACGTTGATTTCCTTTGCGGCAGAACCGAGATCCAAGGGTGATGAAGATAAAATATTTAGTTCTCTGACCAAACTCCTGGAGGAAGATGTCGCTTTGAAATTGGATCGAAATTCTGAAACCAAAGAAATTCTTCTATCGGGCATGGGGCAGGTACATATTGAGGCAACCGTCGAAAAATTGAAACGGAAATTCAATGTTGAGGTCAACCTCAGTACACCCAAAATCCCGTATCGTGAAACCATAAAGGGCAAAGCCCGGGTTCAGGGTAAACATAAAAAACAGACCGGTGGACATGGTCAATACGGCGATTGCTGGGTTCAATTGGAACCGTTGTCTAGAGGCAACGGATTTGAATTTGTGAACGCCATTGTGGGAGGCGCCATCCCGAGACAATATATCCCCGCCGTTGAGAAAGGTATCATAGAATCTGCCAACCAAGGGGTTCTTGCGGGTTACCCATGTGTTGATTTTAAGGCAACCTTAGATGATGGATCCTTTCATGCCGTGGACTCTTCAGAGATGGCGTTCAAAATTGCCGGTTCCATAGCCTTTAAAAAAGCCGTAAAAGAAGCCAATCCGGTATTGTTGGAACCCATCATGAACGTCGCGATCACCGTTCCGGATGAATTTATGGGGGATATCATGGGTGATTTGAACAGTCGGCGTGGTCGGGTGTTAGGAATGGACAACAAAGGGAAAAAACAGATCATCAATGCCCAGGTGCCGATGTCCGAATTTTTGACCTATGCACCCGACATGAATTCGATGACCGGTGGGCGAGGAATATTCACTCAACAGTTTTCTCATTATGACGAAGTTCCCGTTCAAATTTCTCAAAAAGTCATAGAAGAGGCAAATAAAGAGAAGTAAAGAGAATACGTAAGCAAACAGACGGGGTTGGTTTGAAAGATGAAGGTCTAACATCGAAACAGACTGAACATCGAACATCGAACATCTAACGTTGAACATCGAATAAAGTTTTAACCATCTCTGATTCTGCCTAAGTTGTTTTTTTTCCCATTCAACGTTCGATGTTCATTTTTTTTAGTCCCAGCTGGACAAAAACAACTTAGCGCTTATAAGAATCAACCCCATTCCCTACTCCACCTTCCAATAAACTTTCAAACATTTCTTACCGGGCGCATACCCCTCCCAGAATGCTTCCCATCTGGTAGAAAAAAAGATACGATTTTTCTTTGCAATCTGTTTTCCAAACATACACGTTCTTAAATGAAACCGTTTAGATAATCGATTCCCTATGTAACCTCGATATCTTCCCTTCTCCTGCCAGCTTTTCCAAATACCCCGCCTTGCAGACATGACTTCTCGCTGAACCCGTAATAATTCTTTGGCGTATCGCATACGTTTTTTTTGAGGTAAATAGTAGGCATATCCCTTCCGGATCAATTCTCTATTTACAAAAAGCCTGTTTCCAAGGAACACATAGGCCAGATGGCGCCCGTGACGGTCCATTCGTTCGCTCCCGTGCTGGAGACGCACCTTTTTCTTAAAAACAAGTTGTTTATTGAAATTTTTGGCTGCATTGCCGTAAGGTTCTGCTTTTTGCGTCCCATGTGCAATCTCAGGCGCATTGATGCCGATATAACGGACGCGTCTATCGTCACTCAATACAACCGTATCTCCATCATCCACCCATCGAACCGTAACCCAAGTATCTGCAACCGTCTGCTCAGTACAAATAATAAAAATCGTTATTGTCGCTAAAATGTGGTTTGAGATGATTTTCGGTATCCTCATAAGAAATCCACAAAGCCGTTTCAAACTTTCTTCAATTACTTTTTGTGCAATCGGAAGGATTCAGTTTTGTCTCTATATAGCCCTTTTTGATAATTTGAGATGCACTGTGTTTATCTTGATTTAATATGTTTAATCTTACCACATTTGGTTTCTTATTGTTAGGTGGCCACCAATAATAGAAGTCTGCAGCTCTATTTTCTGGAAATCCCTATTCCCAATGAAATTAGTACAACTTAACCTAGTGCAGAAACCGCCTCGTTTCTTCTATTCGCGTATCAAGATTTTCAATTTCTTTGATTGTATCTGTTAGACGCGTTATTTGTTGTATCAAAATCAATTGTTTATTTTTTAGAGTTTTATTTTCGTCTTTTAACTCTTTTATTTTTTGATACGTCGTTTTTTTTAATTTGTTACTTTTCTCTTTGTATACCTTGGTTGACGCTTCATTTTCCATACTTAATTTCTGGATTTTTTTTAAAAGTGACAAAAGATAATAATGATCGCTATTTTGTTTATCTCCAGGAGCCATCGAGAGATATTCCTGCAATTTACTCAGCGAATCCGCATAATTCGGTTTCGGATTTTTAGGATGAGAATAAAGAATTGCCAATTTCAGTAAGGTTTTTGATTTTAATTGAGGTTCCGCCGCCTTGACGGCCGATTCTTCCAGCAGAGCAATTTCATCTGCTATATTTTCTGTGGCATGCGTCAGTGGATAGGACGCCCGTTTTTGTAGGCTGGTATTGTTCAGGGCGCAGCCCGACAAAAATATACCGCCGATCAACAGAGAGAAAAAACCCTTCCGAATATCTATTGGAAAATGAAATGCTCCATATGGTTTATTCAATTTCTTCCCTGCGATCTTTAATGAGAATACTGCCCGCGAACGACTTTGCGTGTTCTTTTAATTCCGCTGCGATCTCTGCAATTTTTATATGATTCATCTCTACATTTTTTTCGTTTATGACGGCGGCAATGGAAATCGTCATTATTGGAAATCGCATTTTGTATCCCTGCCGTGATTTTGAAACAATATAACCATTGGCAATATCTTTGGGGCTGTAGAATTTTGTGATCATGCGGTCAAAGTCTTTTATAATCCTCTGACAGATGTTGATATGCCTGCCGGGTGTCGATAAAATGGCAAAATCATCTCCACCGATGTGTCCGACAAAATCATTTTTCGAACCATATTCTAACACAGCCTTTTGTATTATTCCGCAAGTCGCTTTAATTACCTCATTGCCTCTCGCGTATCCGTACCTGTCATTGTATGATTTAAAATTATCCAAATCTATCAAACAGAATGCGATTGATTCTTCGTTTTTCAATTTGGTTTTGAGTATATTATCGATTCTGTTTCCCCCTGGGAGATGGGTCAAAGGATTTGACTCCAGAGACTCTTGGTCCATTGTCGCTAAATTTTGTGACATCAATGTAAAATCTTTAAAGAGTCCTCCCAATACGTCCGGTTCTGTTTCGTCAAATATGTGATTAAATTTTCCTTGTGAAATATCCTGGGTCGCAAGCTTCAGTTTGCGTATCGTTCTGATGATATTACGAATAATAAAAAGACCGTTTGCAAAGCCAAACAGAATGCCGAGACACAACAATAGGGTTGTAATGCGATAGGTGTGATTGGTATTTTCCCTGGATTCTTTCATGTCTATCCATTGCTTGGCTCTTGTCTCCAATTCTATTTTTTTAACCATTGTCACAATCTGTTTTAGAATGGCCCTAATTTTATTATCATGTTTGTTTAAGACCTCTAAGTTTGTATTTTCAGATTCAACCAAAACATTTCGATATAGATCGTTATATTCGCGATGCAAAAGATCGATCTCATTTAGTAAATAATTCAGCAACGCTTCTTTGATTCCAAGATTCCCAATACGAGCCAATTCATTATCGTATGCCTTGCTGTGTTTCCAAAAAAGGTTGATCATTTCATAGTTGCCAAGAATCGCGTAACGTCGACCATACGATTCCTGGGATAGAATATGGTCCGCCATTTTATCGACCGCATCCAACAAAACCATATCCCTCTCAATGATGTTTTTGTTTATTTTGTTAACAGTACTGAGATTTTTCAATGAAATAAAAGATATGCACACGACCGCTACTACTAAAGGCAAGTATCCGAGGGTGAGTCGTATTTCTATCTTCGATCTTGCCAGTCTCAACGTTCTTTCGGTAAGAAGACGTAGCTTGTTCCAGATTTTAAACCCGAATCCGAAAAACAATGAATGATCGTTGAAAGAATAATCGGTTTTTATCGTTCGCAATTTTATCATCAGAAACAAAAGCAATTTAAATTAAAAATTATAAATTAATAAGAACTAACTTTATCTAAATTTATCTACGGGGTACTGATAAAAATTAAAATCGTTTCAATGTATCGATTTCGTAAAAAAGGAACGCAATTTACATACCATTTATTGTTCATAGGTTGAAATATTTTTCATAATCATTTAAAATTATGCGAAAAATATTACAGTTAGCAACGGTTACGGGAATAGAAAAGAAAGGCGGGATAACATGGGGTTTGGGGATGTTAACGGATTATTGACGTCGGGGGGTGTCATTGTCAACTTTGTGACACCCGTGTGGTGGGTCCAAATTACTTAATCAGCTACAAATATTTAGTTTTTAATCCACAAACCTTGGCGGCTCGTTGATCCAGAATTTCCGGTAATCCGCCTGCCTCCGAGGGATCGAAGCCCACCGTTTTTGTCCATATGTCATTGTCTTCCATGCAGAGATATACCAATACATCGGGAGCCCATCTCCTTATGCGTGATATTACCGTACGATATAAATCGACACGCAAGGGCTTAAAGTAGCGCATCTTCCCATCTTTTCCGGGGATAAATTCACCGTAAGGAATTGTAGAGCTTGGAAACCGTTTTTGAATGATCGACTTTAAAGACGGGATGAATCGAAACGTACCGAGGCTTATCCATGCGATGCGATCCGGTGAAACAGACGAAAAAAGTTGATCGACAACCTTTATATAATCCGCTTTGCATCCGTCGTAGATTACCATTGGGTCGAAGTGAAATGCGAGTGGATATCCCCATGTCTCACACGTTGCAGCCGCCACAAGTCTTTCCTTCAATGAAGCCGTATGACACTCCTCGGTGTGAATGATACGGTCCGTATTTACGGACCAGGCTGTGATGGTTTTCTGATTGTGGCAATTTTTTTCGAGTCCTTCGATGTTCGTCGTTTTTGTTTTTAACTCCAATACAGCACGCGATTGGTTGGAGAACCGATCAATCAATTCATGTGAGAGTGTCGTCCACGGTTCCCAAATCAAGCTGTCGGTAAATTCACCGGTTCCAATTCTTTGAATGCGATTTTCGCCAAAACATTTTTCCAAATCCGAAAACAGAACGTCATAGTTCACGTAATGCTGAAGAATCGGCGGATGAAAGTATGACTGTAAAATACAGTATGAGCAGTCCAAATTGCAGAATGTTCCAATATGCAGAATCTGATAGCCACAGCAGGTATATGAGCGGGTACCGGGACAATTACGGATAAAAGCGCCTTTGTTTTTGGTAAGAAAAAGAATTTCTTTTCCTGTTTGTACGGGATCTTCTGCAGAACGGACCTGCTGGTATATCTCTGTGGCGCTCTCAACGACCTCTGTAGCGATATTTAGGCGAGATCGGATGGTATTTACGATCGGTAAACCGACAACTTGAACATCGATAACTAGTTTACGTGGTGACAAAATATTAGTCATTCACTAGTTCACACACAAGCTCACATGCATATTCTAAATCGAGTTTACTCATGTTGAGGACGAGGTGATAGAGATCCGGATGATCATAGTTTTCTTTGCCGAATTTTCGGTATAGATTGACCCGTCTCTTATCCTCCCGATTCACGGAATTCACCGCTTGGGTTTCGGACAATTCATAGTGTTCTTCCATAAAACGGATCCGATCGGCTATATCGGCAATTAGAAGTACATGGAAAACCTCTTGATGATCCCTGAGTATATATTGTCCCCCTCGGCCGAGTATTACAGCATTTCCTTCCTCTTCGATTTGGTTGATGATCTTATGAAGCAAATCGACATATATTTCTTCATCAATGTATCCACGTTCGTTATCAAGAATCCGTTCTATAAAATTTTTTCGCACCAATCCGGACATAAACTTCAACAGCTTGCCACCCGCTTCCTTTTCAATGGATTCGACCCAATTGGTGGATACTTTCGCTTTTTTTGCAACCATTTGAATAATCTCATTGTCGACAAACGTATATTCGAGTTTTTTCGATATCATTTCTCCCAATGTTTTTCCGCCTGCTCCAAATTGCCTGGAGATCGTGATAACCGACATGCAGTCCTCCTTTGTTGCTATAATAATTCTTTAGTCGCTTAGAAATTACTTTTATGTATTTTGTGGCAATCCGCCGAAGGCGGACTATCAGGCTATTTTTCCTATCTTCAAATGATTGAATATTTCCGTTTGATTATTGAATAGTCAATTTCTGTCTTCAATCAATTGCTTGATAACCGCCGAGTCCTCCAGCGTACTAACATCTCCGAGATCATTTGCTCTATTTTCCGCTATCTTACGGAGAATTCGGCGCATGATCTTGCCGCTTCGTGTTTTCGGAAGGGAATTGGCAAAATGTAGCCTGTCGGGTGCGGCGATGGCACCAATTTCTTTACGAACATGCTGAATCAACTCGCTTTTTAATTCGTCGGAGGGATCGACGCCAAGATTTAACGTTACAAACGCATAGATCCCCTGCCCTTTCACATCATGGGGCATTCCAGCGGCTGCGGCTTCCGCAACATCGGGATGCAATACCAACGCGCTTTCAACCTCAGCGGTGCTGATTCGGTGTCCGGATACATTAATCACATCATCTACCCTGCCCTGTAAAAAATGGTATCCCTCCGAATCGACAAAACACCCATCACCGGTAAAATACATGCCGGGATATTGGGAAAAATACGTTTGTTCATAGCGTTCGTGGTCCTTATAGATGGTACGGGACAGACCCGGCCAAGGCCGTTCAATGCAAAGATGGCCGGTTTCATTTGGAGGTAATTTTTCTCCACGACCCTCCAAATCATCGATACCGGGATTCGCCACCCGCGGGATGATTCCCGGAAAAGGAAATGTTGCAGATCCTGGTTTTGTCGGCCAGGCGCCGGGAAGCGGGGTAATAAGAATTCCACCGGTTTCAGTCTGCCACCAGGTATCTACGATGGGGGAGTTTTCTTTTCCAACCTTTGTGTGATACCACATCCAGGCTTCCGGGTTGATTGGTTCACCGACGGTCCCGAGAACTTTTAAGCTGGAAAGACTTCTATTTTCAGGCCAATGATCCCCTTGTCTGGATAACGCACGAATCGCTGTTGGTGCGGTATAACACACATTGATCTGATACCGATCGATCAATTCCCATGCACGGTCCGGTTTGGGGTACAGCGGTGTTCCTTCATACATAAACGATGTTGTTCCACACAGCAGAGGGCCGTACACGATATAACTATGACCCGTCACCCATCCGATATCGGCCATGCACCAATACAGCGTTTCAGGGTGAAGATCGAAAATCCATTTTTGCGTGATATATACATACGTCATATAGCCACCGGTGGTATGGACCTGCCCCTTGGGTTTGCCGGTACTGCCGCTGGTGTAAAGAATATATAGAATATCTTCTGCTTCCATGTGCTCATACGCACAGTAATCTTCAATATCCTCTGCACGCATTTCGTCATCCCACCAGGAGTCCCTTCCCTTGACCCACTGTATCGGATTTCCGGTTCTTTTCACGACGATAACATTTTCAACCGTCGGACAATTGTCGAGGGCTTCATCGGCATTTTTTTT
>JAHEHB010000032.1:0-7486 GCA_024644775.1 Deltaproteobacteria bacterium | reverse complement strand
GAGTTTGGACTCACTTTCCTGTATTCGGTGCATCAGCGCTTCTGCGGAAAATCCGCCGAAGACGACACTGTGGGGCAATCCCAATCGAGCGCATGCAAGCATTGCAACCGGTAATTGCCAAACCATGGGAAGATAAATCGTAACACGATCGCCCTTTTTAAGACCTTTTTTCTTTAGCACATTTGCAAATCGACATACTTCTCTATGCAGCGTGAGATAGGTCAAAATTTTGGTATCTTCATCCGGCTCTCCTTGCCAGATAATAGCTGCTTTGTTTCGAATTGGCGTATCCAGGTGTCGGTCCAGACAGTTAAAAGAAACATTTGTATAACCGCCTTTGAACCATTCATGAAAAACCCGACCCTTTCGAATATCGAAATTGTATTCAAGGATTTTCTCTGGGTTTTTGAACCAAATCAATTCTTGCGAGATTTCATTCCAAAAATCTTCAGTCTGCTCCACCGATCTTTGATAGAGCTTTCGATACTGGTCGATTCCTTTGATCCATGCTTTGTCTGAGAACGCTTTGTCAGGATAGAATTTTCCATCTTTTTGATGTACACCCATTTTCTGATTCTCCTTTCTGAAAAAATGGTTGCGATGGCCTCCAGGGATTGGTTGGCATGTTTCTGAAGCTCTAACAAGAGTTCAGGTAATACGCTGTTAATTTCTAGAAGGAGATACAATTGATATTCAAAGGTTGTCAAGAAAATTAAGATGATGCTTGTTGTTGGAGTGTTTTTTTTAGGCTGGGGTTATCCAGGTTCTTTTTTAACACCCTAAGTCGATCATTAAGTTCTGAAACGGTTCTGAAACGAATCGAAAAGGTATAGGTGTTTCCTTCAAAATAAGGGGGTGGAAGCAAATCGATGTGATTTCCTAATTTCAGCTTTTTTCTGTGCAATTTAAACATTGTTTCGGCCTGTGTTAGGACCGGGAATCGTCGTTGTTTCAAGTATTGTCGGATTTTCTGTTGTTTTTGTGTCTTGTCAATGTCGTTATCCCGTAAAATTTCCACCCATTTTGTGTCGTTTATGATCTCAGCTGGGGAAAGGTGTTCCCGATGCCCGATCTCCGTCATTAAGGTAAGGATTTCACGCTGTTTATTTAATCCGATCTTTAGTTCACAAAATAGTTTTGTCAAACAATGTTGGACATGCGGTTCCATGCGAGCGAGTTCACACGCGATTTTAAACGGTATGGCACCGGAAGTCACAGCGGCTTGAAGGGTTTTGGGATAGCGACAAAGCCCCTTAAGTTTAGCCACTAACACAGGGGCTACAGACAACCCCAACGCTAAGGCTTCTTTGGTGACCTGTTTGTCATCACTTAACACTTCAAAGAGCAACTGTAAGGCCCGAGATTTTTCGACTAAATTTAAGGGGCGTTGAAGCGAATTTTCGCTGATGGCAAGTTTTATTCGCGCCAACAACGAACTGTCGAAATCCAAAATTCTCGCGCTGATTTTACCCCAACCGAGATTTCGACAGGCTTCAATTCGACGAAAACCGGAAAGAACGATAGAATTTGAATTGACCTTAAGCACTATGGGAGGGTTAATGAGACCGATACTCTCGATGGAAGTTTTCATCGCATCAATGGCTGTATCCGTCGTAATCCGATAGGTTTCATCATCGAGATCGATATCGCCTATGGGGATGGTATCAAGTTTAAATCGCATGGGATGTTGCAGAAAGAATATTCAATGCTTCCAAATATTTTTGTCTCGTATTTTCTATCACATCTGCTGGAAGCTTGGGTGCCGGTGGCTTTTTGTCCCAATCGAGTGAATCCAGGTAGTCTCTTAGATATTGTTTATCGAAGCTTTCTTGGGATTTTCCGGGTTGGTAAGTAGACTTTGGCCAAAACCGCGAAGAATCAGGTGTTAACACCTCATCAATGAGAAGGATGTCGTCTTTATATCGGCCAAATTCAAATTTGGTATCCGCGATGATAATGCCCATTTCTTTAGCGATATCGGCTCCATTTTTATAAATGGATAGACTCAATTCCCTTACTTTTTCAGCTAACGGTTTTCCGATTTGGGTCGCAGCCTCTTTAAAATCAATATTCATATCATGCTCGCCAATCTCCGCTTTGGTTGACGGCGTGAACAGAGGTTCGGGCAATTTTTCGGATTCTTTGAGTCCTTCCGGTAGTGCGATTCCGCACACGGTTTTTGTTTCCCGATACGATTTCCAACCGGATCCTGAAAGATATCCGCGTACGATACATTCGATGGGCAGTGGTTCTGCTTTTTTGACTAACATACTTCTGCCCTGGAGCACTTCCGAATAGGGTTTGCAGTTTTCAGGATATTCCTCGACATTGCTGGTAATCAAATGATTCGGGGCCAAAGGCTTCATCACGTCAAACCAAAATAGGGAAATCTGGGTTAATATTTTCCCCTTTCCGGGAATGGGATCGGCCATCACCACATCAAACGCAGAAATTCGATCGGTGGCCACCATTAATAAATATTCCCCAAGGTCATAAATGTCTCTAACTTTTCCCTTCTTCAACAAATTTAGTTTCGGAAAATCGGTTTCATAAGTCGCTGGCTCCATAATTTCTTTCTCCTTTGTGCGTCAGCTTAAAATGTCGTCAGGCGCTTTAATGTTTGGTAATGTCATATCGATAAAATGCGAAGTCATTCTACCTATCTTTTTGCCTGCAGGATGTCAACATATAAGGGGGATACAAAGGTATTGACAATCCTCGCAACTCTGTTAGAAACGATTTTGTTGTCGAATCGGATATGGATGAATTCAGGTTGTTATTCTTTGAGTCTCCATTCTATTCTGACGACGCTTTGGTTACGATTGTAGCGACAAACAAAACAGGTCTTTATTGAATATAAATAGCATCAATAGAAAAGGAGATAACTATGGATCGAAAAGTAACGGTTGTTGGCGCCGGAAATGTCGGGGCAACCACCGCCCAGAGATTGGCGGAAAAAGACCTCTGTGATGTGTTTTTAGTAGACATCATTGAAGGGGTTCCCCAGGGAAAAGCCCTTGATCTGGCGGAAGCGGCTCCCATCGAAAAACATGACGCTGGACTCGTCGGCACAAACAGTTATGAATCCACAGCAGGATCCAACATCGTCATTATCACAGCAGGTGTGCCGAGAAAGCCGGGTATGAGCCGGGATGATCTCATTAGCACCAATGCCGGTATTGTTAAAAAGGTCACCGAACAGGTGGTGAAATATTCCCCGGACTGTGTCCTGATCATTGTGAGTAACCCACTGGATGCCATGTGTCATGTTGCATTCGAAACAAGTGGTTTCCCCAAAAATCGTGTGGTGGGAATGGCCGGTATATTAGATTCTGCCAGATTCCGCGCATTTATTGCCATGGAGCTGGATGTTTCCGTTGAGAACACCCATGCATTTGTCCTTGGGGGACATGGGGATACAATGGTTCCGCTTCCGCGATATTCAACGGTTGCAGGGATACCCATCACGGAACTAATATCAAAAGAAAGAATCGATGCGCTCGTAGAACGGACACGCAACGGGGGCGCTGAAATCGTAAAGTTACTCACCACCAGTGCATACTATGCCCCTGCTTCAGCGATTGTGGAAATGGCGGAATCGATTCTGAAAGACAAGAAAAAGATTCTTCCATGTGCGGCCTATCTCGCGGGTGAATACGGCTTTAACGAACTGTTTATGGGTGTTCCCGTAAAACTCGGTACCGAGGGCGTTGAAGAGGTGATTGAAATTCAATTAACCGATGAGGAAAAAACAGCCCTTCAAAATTCAGCAGACGCTGTTCAGGGTCTCAAGGAAACGCTAAAAAATTTAGACTACTAACCCGTCCTTTAAAGCTTCTGCCACCTTGCGGTTCATTCCGGGCAGCGCACTGATTTCTTCTAGTGTTGCTGCTCGGATTTTTCGAACGCTCCCAAATTGTCTCAGGAGTATTTCCCTTCTTTTGTCTCCGATTCCCGGAATGGTATCCAACTCAGATCGCAGAGAACGCTTCTTACGCCTTTGACGGTGGAACGAAATGGCAAACCGATGCGCTTCGTCTCGTATTCTCTGCATGAGAAGGAGAAGATCTCTCTCCTTACCGAAGTTCACAAAATTAGCCCTTCCGGGTTTATAAATTTTGTCTTCGATTTCTCCCTTTTTCTCATCTTTCTTGGCGATCCCGATAACATCAAGTTGATTGAAATTATTAAGTTCTTTTAGTACAGCCACTGCAATGTTCAGTTGTCCCTTCCCGCCATCTACCATGAGAAGATCCGGATAGGGTTTGGACGCCTCACCCTTTCCGAAACGTCGCCGCAATGCCTCGGCCATGTACGCGTAATCGTCATGGGTATCAACCGATTTAATACGATATTTGCGGTAAGCGGATTTCTTGGGTTTGCTATTTTCAAAGACCGCCATGGCTGCCACCGGTTCAGTGCCGGAAAGGTTTGAATTGTCAAAGCATTCAATGCGCTGAGGGTATCTTTCAAGCTTCAGCCGTTTCTGAAGCCTCGTCAAAAGCGCTGTTTCAAAGGCGGCAGAGGCGATACGATCCGCCAATTCTTTATCGGCATTTTCAATCGCCATAGAAATTAACCGCGCTTTCTCACCCTTTTGGGGCCGAAGAATCCTCACCGATGCACCCTTTATTTGCCGGAGCCAATCTTCTAACAATTCGGCGTCTTCAAGGATGATTGGAACGAGAATCTCCTTAGGAATAAACGGGACAGTTTCATAGTACTGTCTGACAAACGTGCCGATCACTTCGGAATCGGTCGATAGGGTCTCGGAAAAATCGAAATGGCGGGTTCCTATCAAATAACCACCCCGAACCGCAAAGAGCGTAATCAGAGATCGCTCGGGGGTCCTTGCGATGGCTAAGACGTCACGGTCTTTAAAATCTGTGGTAACGGCTACTTGTTTTTCGATGGTTTTTTCCAAAGAAAACATCCTGTCTCTCAGACGTGCTGCCTGTTCAAATTCCTGTCTTTCAGCCGCTGTTTCCATATCTTGTTTGATCTTTCGGATGAGATCCGGAGTTCTGCCTTTTAGAAAAAGGATTGCTTCCTTGACCATATCATCATAGACCGATTGCTCGACATCCATACAGCATGGTGCCAGACAGCGCTGCATCTGACAGTGTAAACAGGGCCGGGTTCGATTTTTAAAATCTCGTGCCTTACATTTCCGTAGTTTAAAGGTTTTATTGACAATATTTAAGGTTTGCCGGACCGCTTTTGCAGAAGCATACGGCCCAAAATAGAGGGCGCGGTCTTTTTGGGGTTTTCGAACAATGGTTAAATTGGGATAAGGATTATTCGGGTCCAACCGAAGAGAGGGATATCGTTTGCCATCTTTTAATACAACGTTATATCGGGGCTTGTAGCGCTTGATAAGATTCGATTCCAATATCAGCGCTTCTTTTTCAGTGCGAGTAATGATAATGTCAAAACTTGAGACTTTTTTTACAAGAATATCGGTTTTCATGTCCCACTGTTTGGCATTCCGGAAATAGGAGGCAAGACGTTTCCTCAGATTTCTTGCTTTTCCGATGTAGATAATCTGCCCATCGATATCTTTCATCCGGTAAACTCCTGGATTCGAAGATACCCGTTCCACCTTCTCACTCAAATCATCTGACGTTTTCATAATTCAAATACGGCTCGTTTCTTTAGCGTCTCGATTTGATCTCGAAGTGCCGCCGCTTTCTCGAATTCAAGGCCTTTCGCAGCCACTTGCATGTCTTTTTCCAATCCGCCGATAATATCGTCGATCGTATCTAAATCGAGGGATTCATACTTGGAAGTTGTTTCTGATATTGTATTGGCAAGTGTTTCTTGAGTTTCATAATATTCCTCAAATATCGGTGTAATGTCTTTCTGAATGCTTACCGGTGTGATGTTGTGCCGATCATTGTAATCCTGTTGAATGATTCTCCTTCGCTCCGTTTCATCAATGGCCCGTTTCATGGACACCGTGATCGTGTCCCCGTACATGATAATTTTTCCTCCTACGTTCCTGGCAGCCCGGCCGAAGGTTTGTATCAATGACCGGGTTGACCGCAAGAACCCCTCTTTGTCTGCATCGAGAATTGCTACCAAAGACACTTCCGGTATATCGAGCCCTTCTCTCAGAAGGTTTATGCCGATAAGCACGTCAAAGGTACCTTTTCTCAGATCCCGTATGATATCCATCCGTTCTAAAGTGTTGATGTCAGCATGCAGATATCGAACCTTCACGCCCAAATCCGCATAATACTCCGTAAGATCCTCGGCCATTCGTTTGGTGAGGGTTGTAACCAGCACCCGCTCTTCCCTTTTCTCGCGGATTCGAATCTCTTCATAAAGATCGTCCACCTGGTTTTCAGCGTTTCTCACATCGATCATCGGATCAATCAGACCGGTCGGTCTAACGATCTGTGCCACGATCGCCCCCTTTGCCCGCTCGCGTTCATATTCTGAAGGGGTCGCTGAAACATAGATGATTTGTGAAATTTCTTTATTGAACTCACTGAATTTCAGGGGACGGTTGTCCAAAGCCGATGGTAATCGAAAACCGAATTCCACCAACGTTTCTTTTCGGGATCGGTCCCCTTTGTACATACCGTTGAGCTGCGGGATCGTTAGGTGACTTTCGTCAATAAATAACAGGTAATCGTCCGGAAAATAATTTAAAAGAACAGGAGGCGGCTCCCCCGGCACCCTCCCCGTCAAATGTCGAGAGTAATTCTCTATGCCGTGGCAGTAACCGATTTCTTGCATCATTTCCATATCAAAGAGCGTTCTTTCCTCAATTCGCTGCGCTTCGATGAGTTTCGTTTCCGATCTGAAATAATCAATCCGCTCAGTTAATTCCTGTTTAATCGTTTCAACGGCTCTTTTCCGCGTTGTTCTTTGAGTGACATAATGACTGGCCGGGTAGATCGTGACACGTTTTAACTGCTTTTTTATGATACCTTTTAGCGGGTCAATTTCTGAAATCGAATCCACTTCATCACCAAAGAATTCGATCCGTACCGCTTTTTCTTCTTCATAGGCGGGAAATATCTCCACGCGATCGCCCCTAACCCGAAATACGCCCCGGTGAAAATCATAATCATTCCTTTCGTAATGCATGGAGACAAGGTCAAAGAGCAGTCGATCACGAACGAGTTCCATGGGAGTCTCAAGTTCCACCCGCATGGATAGATAATCTTCAGGTGCGCCCAACCCGAATATACATGATACGCTGGCGACCACAATGACATCTTTTCTTGAAAGTACCGACCGTGTTGCAGAGTGTCTCATTTTGTCAATCATCTCATTAATAGAAGAGTCCTTTGCAATATAGGTGTCGGAGGAAGGAATATAGGCTTCGGGTTGATAATAATCATAGTAGCTTACAAAATATTCGACTGCGTTTTCAGGAAAGAAGTATTTGAATTCGTTATAGAGTTGTGCTGCGAGGGTTTTGTTCGGTGCAATAATCAGCGTTGGTTTTTCTACGTTTGCGATAACGTGCGCC
>JAHEHB010000300.1 GCA_024644775.1 Deltaproteobacteria bacterium | reverse complement strand
GACATCCCGTGAAGCTGAATTCATCGCCGGCTTTACTGCATTCAAAATATCGGAAAGCGCAAGCGCCGCATCCCCGATAAGAGCGACATCGGGTCGCCAATTCATGGCGATCGTGTTGGGATCGATGTCCAGTTGGATGAGCTTGGCGCCATGGGGGAAAAACTGCCAAGATCCGGTGGAAAAGGCCTCCAATCGGGATCCTATCGAAAAAATCAGATCGGCTTTGTCATAATAAGATTTGCCGACATCGGTGAAATACAGTCCCACCTGACCCAAAGACAGATCATCCGCTTCGGAAATAATCCCTCGTCCCCCGGGGGTCGTGAAAACGGGAATCCCCGCCTCTTCACTCAGCGCCTTCACTTGATCGGCGGCTTTTGACGCCACGGCGCCGCTTCCGCAGAGTAACAGCGGACGCTCCGACCGGCTCAATAATTTCGCGGCTGCCTGAACGGACAGCGCATCCGGCCGCATGCGCTGGCGCCCGAGAAAGGGCTGATAATCATCAATTTCGGTTACACCCAGACCAATATCCGATGGAATTTCGATGAAAATAGCACCCGGTCTTCCATTTACGGCAAGGGTGAAGGCCCGTTGCATCACCCAGGGAATCCTGGCAGGATCCGTAATCCGTACCGTCCATTTTGTTACCGGGCGCATGAGACTTTGCGCATCCAGCTCCTGAAACGCACCCATGCCGTCACTTCGATTTTCAGTACCATTCGCCAATGCAATGATGGGGAGGCAACCGTTGGTAGCTTCGAGTAATCCCGTAACTAGATTTCCGGTGCCCGGTCCGGGGCTGGCGAAACAAATACCGACCTTGCCGGTAACCCGCGCATACGCGCAGGCGGTGGAAACCGCAGAGGCTTCATGACGAACCAGGACGAACTTGATTTTGGACTGGGAAGACAATTCCGGTATCAATTGACGGGGATCGCCGGGAAAACCAAATATGTATTCAACGTCTTCGGTTTGGAGAGCCTGAACCACAGAATGCCAAGGTGTACATTTCATCGGAATTTCTCCTTTCAATATTGGGGACCCGGAAAAAAATCCGAGTCCTTAAGTTTTTCAAAATGCATAAAATTGGAAGAAAAGTCAATGGTGTCATCGTTGCGTCGTTGCAAAAACGATTGACATACGATTCGCTTCTTGTCATGGTTTTTCACGCAAAATGAATCGTTACGACCACGTTTTGAATCATGTTAACGTTTCCGGCGCCATAACGCAGCCTAACGGAAAATCACAGGAATCATATGCCATGACCAACCGTATAGAACTCAGGCTCACCGAACGTATTCCCTTCGCCGGCGGCCATAATTTCGGTAGTGCCGGACCCTTTGAACGACTGACCGGCCGCGCCCATTTTGCGGTGGATCCCAATGCACCGGCGCATACCGGAATCACCGATCTTTGTAAAGCGCCTTTAAATGCCGACGGTCTGGTGGAGTTTACCGCCGACGTTTGTATATTGAAACCAGAGGACATGGCACGCGGCAACCGGCGCCTGCTATTCGGATACGGTAACCGCGGTAACAAGCGCGAACTCCAATTTTTTAACGACGCTCCTGCCAGCAATGATCCACGGGCCCTTGACCACGCCGGCAATGGTTTCCTGATGCGACGTGGTTATACGATCGTGTGGGGGGCTTGGGAGGGTGACTTGCTGCCGGGAGACGGGCGCCTGATCCTCGACGTGCCGGTGGCCACCGATGACGCGATCCCCATCACCGGCCTCGTCCGCACAGCGTACATCGCGGACCGTCCCGGGATCACGACCTTTCCGTTATCTGGCCGTGCCTCTACTCACAGCTATCCCACCGTGTCGCTTGACCCACGTGATGCACGGCTGACCAAACGTCGTTACGCGGAGAATGAACCCATCCTTGTCCCATCCGATGAATGGATGTTCGCACGCATCGAGCGCGACATGGGTCTCGACAACCAGGGCGATGAGACCGCAATCGTTTCCTCGGATACACACATCCACATGCCGGCAGGGTTTGAGTCCGGCTGGATCTATGAGCTGGTTTACACCGGCCGCGATCCGCTCGTTCTTGGCCTGGGTCACGCGGTGGTGCGCGATCTCATAAGCTTCCTTCGTTATCAAACGCAGGACGTGGCGGGCCAACCAAACCCTTTAGATGCCGGAGCAATTGAAAAGGCGTATGCCTGGGGTCGTTCACAAACCGGAAGGTGTATTAGAGATTTTTTGTGGCGCGGCTTTAATGCTGACGCATCCGGTCGCAAGGTGTTCGACGGCGTGTTGCCGCATGTGTCGGGCGGCGGACTCATGTGGATGAATCACCGCTTTGCTTCGGTGGTCTCACCGGCCGGCCAGCAGTATGAGGATCATTATAACTACGCCGACCACTTTCCATTCTCTTATGCACGGTCCTCGGATCACCTCACCGGTAAGACCGACGCAATTCTGAAACGTTCAGAAACCGATCCATTGGTGATTCATACGCAAACATCCACCGAGTATTGGCAACGACGAGGTTCGCTGGTACACACCGATACCCAAGGCAATGACTTATTACAACCCGAAACGGTTCGCATTTATCTCTGGTCCAGCTCTCAGCATTTTGCAGACCCGAACGCTAAAACGCCGCAGCATGGTGAATGTCAAAACTATGCAAACATTGTCCAGACCTCGATGCTGTTTCGCGCCATGCTCGACGCAATGGACCGATGGGCTACCCATGGAACACTACCACCGCCAAGCCGCATTCCGACCCGTGCCGATGGAACCCTGGTAAGCTATGCGGAATGGCTGGAGCAATTTCCGAAGATTCCCGGCGTGGCAATACCCCAGTCGGCCAACCGCTTACCGTTACTCGACTTTGGCCCGCGTGCCGACGACGGCATCTTCGACAAGGAGCCGCCTGAGGTTGTATTCGACAAGGAATATCCGATCTTTGTTCCGGCCGTGGACGCAGATGGGAACGATGTGGCCGGCGTTCGGGTGCCGGTCGTGCAGGTGCCACTCGGCACTTATACCGGATGGAACCTCCGCGTTCGGGGCTTCGGCACCGGGGCGATGCACCTGTTCACCGGAAGCTATATCCCGTTTCCCGATTCACCGGAAGAACGTAATGCCACAGGCGATCCGCGCCGGTCGGTCCTTGAACGCTACGGTAATACCACCGCCTATTTACGGGCGATGGAAACCGCAGCCCGGCAGCTCGTCGCCGACGGCTTTATGGTGGAGGAGGACGTGGAACGAGTCGTCGCTGCAGCAGCAGACTGGGGGCGACCGCTTCACGATGTACGACTGGCTGAAGCGGAGTCCGAATAACAGGCAACTATAAAGACCGTTCCTTGTAACGTGGTTTATCGTATAAATTGAGATTTTGTGCACATACGATATCTCGTCCGTCATGAAGCGCCTTGTGACACGTGTCACAATAATTACAATGAACGATTTCTTTCTCCCGGCCCTCTTTGACCTTCAGCGCCCAATAGGGATCACACAGTAGTTGCCGGCCCAAAGCGATCATATCGCATTTACCCTGAGTGAGCGCCGTTGCGGCAAGCGACATATCGTCGAGCTTTCCTACGGCGACAACGGGAATATCAACCGCATCCCTGATGGCTTCGGCATAGTCGAGAAAGATTCCATGAGGGGTGTCCTTTCCGGGTCCGCCACCCACCGGAATCGTTAACCCGGTTTTAACCTTCCTGTTTGCCGGTATCGTGTACGCGGAGACGTGAATAGCATCGGCGCCCGCCTCAGCGAAAATTGCCGCAGCCTTCCCGCTTTCTTCCAGGCTCAATCCTGGATCCATCGCTTCACAACCATTGATGCGGACCCAAACCGAAAAATCGGTTCCAAGCGCAGTTTTGACGTCTTCAATAACCTCCCGGGTGAACCGGCTCCGGTGGGTAATATCCCCACCGTAAGCATCGTTGCGTCTGTTTGTGTAAGGGGAGATAAAAGCGCTCAACAGATAAAGATGCGCCGCATGGAGTTCGACGCCATCGAACCCTGCCTGACAGGCTCGACGGGCAGCAGCTACAAAGTCGCGCCGTATTTGACGAATCTCGGTTTGGGATAGTTGTCGGGGCACATCACCTTCCCGTATTTGAACGGAAGAAGCGGAGACAGGCTGAAAGCCGAGCTCCGTTTTGATTTTCGGGCCGGCGTGATGAAGCTGAATGAGCGCCACGGCGCCTCCTGCCCGTATGGCGTTCGTTAAATTTGAAAGACTGGGTAGATGTCGATCATCATAGATGCCCACCTGTCTTTTGAAAGCACGCACCTCCGGATGAATGGCAGCCGCTTCGACAATAATGGTTCCGATCTCCCCATGGGCGCGTTCAGCGTAATAGGTCACCTGGCGCTCCGTAATCTCATTATCCGTCGTTGCAAAATTGGTCACCATCGGCGCCATGACAACACGATTTTTAGAAGTTACTGTTCCGAAGGTTGAAGACTCAAGTAGCCGATTTCTTGTGTGTTTAGATAAGCCCGCCTTCATTCATTCTCCTAATTATTCCTTTTAAAACGCTAAAAATAACTTACATGAAAAGTGAGGGAGACAATAAGATGACCCCCTTGATTTTACATAAATCCTCAAATTATTTCCATGATAGCATACTTGTTAGATTGGGGCTGTTTCATATGAAGATCACATCTTTTGTTTTCCAATTCTAACGATCTCCTGATACAGTTCTTTTCCCCACCGTTTCGTACCCAGTTCATTTCGAACCGGTTGCGTTGCTTCAATAAAGGGCTTCTTATCCGGATAGGTAAAGACAATGCCCGACTTTTTCATCTTCTCAATCAATTCTTTCTGTTGATTCGGAAGAATTTGCAACACCACTTCTTCAGAGGCGGCCTGTGCCTTTTTAATCCATTCCCGTTCCTTCTCGCTCCGGGCACTCCAGAATTTTTCACCAATCATGACATAGGCCGGTTTGTCGATGTAGCCGATCATTACGACACATTTTTGAACTTCGTAGAATTTTTGCGCGTAAATGGTTTCAATCGGATTTTCCTGGCCGTCGACAATTCCCGTCTGCAGTGCGGTATATACTTCTTTAAACGCCATAGGGGTCGGTTTGGAGCCGAATGCCGTGATGGATTTTACATAGTAATCCCGCTCAGGGACCCGCAACTTGAGGCCTTTCATATCATCCATGGTGTTGACGACCTTGTTGGTGCTGATCTGGCGGGGGCTGCGGGGAAGAAATCCCAGAAAACGGACTTTGCGTTTGTTGATCAAGATGTCGTTCCACTTGTCCCCGATGGGGCTGTTCAGAATGGCAGAGTAGTTTTTGATGCTATTCATCAGAAACGGAAGTGCCAGGTATTCGACTTCCTTGATTCCCGGATCGCCACTTGCACAAATTTGAGTGGTATCCAGCGCAAGCTGGGCCAGCATCTCCCGGGGGGTGCCCAATTGGTTGCCCGGATAGACGGTAACTTTTATAGTCCCGCCGGAATCTTTTTCCAAGACTTCTTTAAATTTCATGGCTGCATCATATTGGGCCTCTCCTGGTTTGGCCCAGAGGCCATAGCGCAGTTCAATAGTTTTTGCCGACACACCCGCGGCACAGATTCCCAAGACCACAAAAATTACCATCAAATAGATCAATGATGCATGTTTCTTCATTTTTTTTCCTCCTTTTTTGTTTGGATGTTTACGCTTATGAAATGATGAATAAACGCCACACAATAATCGACGATGTAATCGACGATTTTCTTTCCTATTTCTGCAGACGATACAGCTGGATTTCCGCCGGCAATGCCTGAATCACAGATATCGTCGATATCGATTGCAAGGTTGACATCAACCCCATTGAATTTTACCGCATTTAACCCCGAGGTGGGAAGCCCTAAAACCTCTTTTTTTTCTCCGATCTCAACCAGATCCATGCGAAGCAGATCCGGAAAGAGGTGCAGATACACCGACGTGAGGGGATCTCCGCCATGTCCGAAGGCTTCAGTGCTTTGGTCGCCGTAAAATTCGGTCCATTTGTCAGGGGTCATCAACCGCCACAAATTAATGCAGGGAATCCAGACATTTTTTTCCATTTTGATCTTACGAATCGACTGATCGATGAGTGGATAATTCCCACTGTGGCCGTTTAAAATGAGGATGCGATCGAGGCTGTGGGATAATAAATTGTCGCAGATGTCTTCAAGCAAGGCCCTGAATGTTTCCGGTTGTAGCTGAATCCCACCGGGAACGGGCCGGAAGTAATCTGCGTAACCGAACGGGATGATGGGAGCGGCAATAGCACCAGATGCCCGGGCGATCTTTTCGGTGATTTTTTCGGTCAGCATGAAATCTCCCATAGGCGCATGGGGGCCCTGTTCCTCTTGAGATCCCAGGGGTATCAACATCACCGGATTTTTCTTCATCCGCTCCCGAAACTCCACCCAGGTGAAGTCTTTCAAAAGGTATTTTTGAGTCATGGATGCCTCCTTTAAGAACTACGAGTATTTAAAGCAATCCTTGGTTCTTATTGACCGAATACCATCGTCGGAATCCAGGTGCTGACCTTTGGAAACAGGGCGATGATAATGACGGCCACCCCTAATGGAACATAAAACGGTAGCATGGCGCGGACCATTTGGGAAAATGATATTTCGGCAATATCTTGCGCCACATACAATAGGACCCCCACCGGCGGGGTTCCGCCACCGATGATCAGGACAAAGACCATCAGCACACCGAAATGAATCGGATCGATGCCGAAGCTGATAATCACTGGTACCAGGATGGGGGTAAGCACGATCTCAGCCGAAGACGCGATCATCAACAACCCTACAATCAACAACAAAAAAGTCATCAGGAGTATGACGATTTTTGGATTGTCGGTAAATTTGAAGATA
>JAHEHB010000031.1 GCA_024644775.1 Deltaproteobacteria bacterium | reverse complement strand
CGGTAAAAAGGTTTTCGCATCCGCTACAATTCCGATATCGGCGATTTGAAAAATGGGAGACGCTGGGTCTCGGTTTACCGCAACAATGGTTTTGCTTTCCATAATTCCTGCGGTATATTGAATCGCTCCGGAAGTGGCGATGGAAAACAGCAAATTGGGACGCACTGTTTTTCCGGTTTGCCCGATTAATCGCTCGCCGTCTACCCAGTGCTGAAGCACCGGTGGACGCGTTGCCCCTACCTCACCGCCTAAGGAAGAAGCCAGTTGACGAACGATGCTAAAACTGTCGGCTGTTCCGAGCCCGGCGCCACCGACAACAACCACTCCCGCTTCTTCAAGCTTTCGATGTTCTTCCGGCTCGAT
Source organism: Deltaproteobacteria bacterium (assembly GCA_024644775.1). Next base: position 21,500 of record JAHEHB010000031.1, on the reverse strand, counting down.
GGTGCGGGATAAAAGTGTTAGGCCCTGGGGTACCTTTATGGAGTCGATCTGAATTCGCTGAACCTCACCCGCTTCACTTTGTGCCGGTGTGGCTTTGTAAGCAAAGGGTTGAACGGTGGCAAATCCGGATGTCTTCTTTCCGGTATAGGATATTTCTGCCAGAATCTCGCCACCCCAAGACGGGCAGACAGCTTTTATTTCATCTGCCGCCACCTGAATGTCCAGACAGTCGGCAATGAGACCCGCACTGCAGATTCGCGCAGACCGGGCCGCCACTTCACGACCAAATTCGGTTAATGCGGTAAGGACAAGTAAAGGGCGATGAATTTTTACCGCTTCAGCCAGGGCTGATGCATGGAGATCGGCTCTTGGCACGGACAGTTGTTCGTTTTCCAGAATATAAATTTTGCCGGCACCGTATTGGAAGCATTTTTTTTCAGCCTCACTCAATAAAAGGCAAGCTGGGGTGTCATAATCTGAAGCCTCACCATCTGAAGCGTTGGGGGGCGCGTTTGTTTCGGTACAGTGAGGATCGCCCATGAGAACGACGGCCACCGTTCCGGATATGGATTGTGCCAATTGTTTTGCACCGCCTAAAACATTGAGGCTAAATTCGAAAAACCTTTCGGATCGCAAGTCACCGTAAACCCAAATTTCTGAATTGGAATGCGTCGTCATACTATCCAATCAATCCTGATTTATGAAGCCGGTGGATAAGGGCTTCTGCCTGTTCGTCAGGTTCGCCCTCGACAAATTCACACTTTCTTTCTCTGCGCGCGTGTTTCAGAGAGTTTACACGGGTTGGCGATCCAGCCTCTCCGACAGATTCCGGGGGTAAATCGAGATCCTTTGTCCCCCACATTTCCACACCGCTTGCGTCATACACCGCACCGATGCCACCAAGACCGAGATCTCTCGGTTGAACCGATGTGGGGTGAATCGTTACCGCCGCTGGCGGAGAGACCCGGTAGGTCTCCTGAAACCCATCGGATCTTCGGACAATTTGAAAACCGCTCGCTATATTCTCTACGGACAACGCCCCAGTAACAAGCGGTAGATCGAGTAAAACAGCTGTTTGAGGTCCCACCTGGCCGGTGTCGCTATCCGATGTGCGGGTGCCGAAAAACACGAGGTCAAAAGGGGAGAGTTTTTGAATCGCTGCCGCAAGTGCCGTGGATGTGGCCAGCGTATCGGACCCTGCAAATGCGGGATCACTTAACAAGACACCTCGATCGACCCCCATGGCCATTGCGTCGTTGAGCGCAAATGCACAGGGGCCTGGACCCATGGAAAGTGCCGTTACCGTCCCGCCAAGTTTATCGCGCATTTGAAGCGCCGTTTCGATTGCCGGCCGGTCCAATGGGTTAAGATCGCAGGTCTCCGAGGTGCGGATGGCCTTTCCTTTTGGAGCCTCCAGCATCACAGCTTTTATGCATACGATAAAATGATGAGCCATTTGTCTACTCTATTTCCAACACTCCCTCATCTGAGAAACCTGGCAAGATCCCAAATAAATCTCAAATTCCAATAATCAACACGCGGCGCAAGCGCCTGCGCTGCAGGTGACCAAACAAGTGCGACAGTACCATTATACAATTTTCGTGGCTCAATCCCGATCCCTGAATCTTTGAACACCGAACCCTAAACCCCTATTACCCCCCTTGCAATAACCATTCGATGAATCTCGGAAGTTCCTTCATAAATGCGGGTGACCCGAGCATCCCGAAAATATCGCTCAACCGGGTAAGATTTTGAATAACCGTATCCGCCATGGATTTGAACCGCCAGGTCCGTTACTGTCGTTGCGATTTCAGACGCGAAAAGCTTTGCCATGGCAGATTCCTGGGAAAACGGTTTTCTTTGGTCGCGCAGGATGGCGGCACGATAAACCATTAACCGTGCCGCATCCACCTGAGTGGCCATATCGGCAATCATGCTTTGAATCATCTGGTGTTTTGACAGCGGTACATTAAACTGATGTCTCTGCTTCACATATTCCACAGATTCATCAAGTGCGGCCTGGGCAATACCCACCGATTGTGCAGCTATACCGATTCGACCGGCGTCCAAAGCAGCCAGGCCGATACGCAGCCCCATCCCTTCTTTGCCGAGCAGGTTTTCCGCCGGTACCCTGCAATCATAGAGACGAATGGAGCAGACGGGGTTGGCGCGAACACCGCAGAGATCCTCAAGATCACCGACAACAAAACCCGGTGTCCCTCGCTCTGCGATAACCACACTGATACCCTTGCGCCCGGAAGCCGGATCGGTTCGTGCAAATATAAGGCAAGTATCAGCAACGCCGCCGTTGGTGACAAATACTTTGTTTGCATTTATCACATAATGATTTCCATTTTTAATGGCAGTGGCCTCGACAGCCGATGCATCGGAACCGGCGTTGGGTTCGGTCAGGCAAAACGCACCGATTTTTTCACCTTTTGCAAGGCCTGGAAGCCATCGCTGTTTTTGCTCCTCCGATGCAAAGGCTTGAATCGGAAATACCGCAACACTGTTGTGCACGCTCAAGCAGAGCCCCAGGCTGGCACAAACCCGTGAGACTTCTTCGATAATGATGATATAACTGACCGTATCCAAGCCGGCGCCGGATAGGCTCCTGGGAACTTGAATCCCGAAATAGCCGAGCTTTCCCATTTTTTCAACGATCTCCCAAGGGAAACTAGCCTCCTGATCGATATCTTTCGCAATGGGCGTTATTTCGCGTTCACAAACTGCGCGGACCGACCGGCGAACGGATCGATGTTTTTCCGAAAGAAATGCATCCATATTTCAACCATCAACTTCCTGAAAAGAAGAAGATACCCCGAAAAGAGGGCACTCGTACAACTGCGGCTATCAGAATTTGTTTAAAGAGTCAACTCATTGAATTTTCAAAATCGCCGTGATGCATAATATGCTTATTAAAAGGTACGGATGCGTCTTAGTTGGTGGAAATCCTCCCGCCGAGTAAGCGCAACGTACTCGGCTATCAGATACGGCATGAACAAGCCACGCAATCGGCTGTGAGCTTTGCAGCGGTTGTGTTTAACTCAGAATAAAATCAGAATAAAAAAGGCTTCCCAAATTGCCGTTATTGTTCCCGGTTCAACTCTTGTCTATGAAATTTTCATATATTTGAAGCTTTCCAGTGTACAAGATGCACGGACATTTGAGAAGCCATTATTTCCATTATCGGCAGATTTGCCATTGGAATTTAGCGATTTTTCAGGAGTCATGAAGTTTCCAAGCACCAAAAAATAAATACCAAAGAGGTTTAGTTGGACAGGATTTACCGGATTTTGAGGATTTTGTTTTGTCTTTAAGAAAATATCCTGAATATCCTGTTGATCCTGTCAACCCAGCGAAATACAAAATGAATCTATTCCTCTGGCTGGGTTACGATGTACTTTGACGCTACCCTGGTGGGCCCTTCTTTTTATTTGACACATCCCCTTCGATTCTTTATAAACCCTCGATCGAGATAATTACATGAATTTCAAATGGTAACCATTCAATTTTAAAACAAGAGGTGTATGATGCAGTTTATTCGAGATCGTGTGCTAAACGGTGAAGTGATGCTTGGCATCGGCGCTTTTCTGGGCTCCGGCCTGACCGTTGAAATGATTGGAGCCGCTGGATTTGACTGGACCTGGATTGATTGTGAACATGGAGCACAGGATTACAGTGAGCTGATTCACCAAATGCAAGCAAATAGTATTCACCAAGCGCCTGCAATTGTGCGAATTGCCTGGAATGAAGCGCCTCGGTTTAAACGCGTCTTGGACCTGGGCGCTGCCGGTATTATGGTGCCCTATGTTTCCACGGCCGAAGAGGCGAAACGTGCTGCCGAGGCGATGAGATATCCACCCGACGGAATCCGTGGCGTGGCGAAGTTTAATCGTGCCTGTGGATTTGGTCAAAATTTCAACGATTATTTTTCAAAGGCAAACAACAGCCTTCTGACTGTCGTTCAACTGGAAACAAAAAAAAGCGTGGAGAACGCCGATGAAATCGCGGCCGTCGACGGGGTGGATGTCCTTTTTATCGGTCCCTTGGATTTAAGCGTCAGTCTCGGCATTTCAGATAATTATGAGCATCCTGATTTTTTAAAGGCCATGGACCGTGTGTCTGACGCCTGCAAACAGCAAGGAAAAGTCCCTGGTATTCTTGTTCCCAAGCTTGACTATATGGAAAACTGGATTTCCAGAGGATTTACGTTTCTTGTGGTGGGGTCAGACGGGGGATGTGTCACAAACGGTCTGAAAAATATTGCGGCTGCTTGCGGTAAGTTTAAGAAATAGGAGGCATTTTAATGGGTAATGAAACAATTGCGTGCAGTGGTCCCATCGGGGAGATTGCCATTGAGATTTTAAAGCCTTTTGGCGAAATCGTCATTGCGGAAGACGGCGCGGAAGATGCGATGCTCGAAATTGTCGATCGCGCCATTGGTTTGGTCTTACGAGGAGATGGTGTGGGCAGTGCTCGCGTTATTGAGGCTGCCAAAAGTTTGAGGGCCATCGGTCGCTCCGGTGTGGGGTATGACAATGTGGATATTGCGGCTGCAAACGTGCGAAAAATCCCTGTTATCATAACGCCTGGAGCGAACGCCCAAGCGGTTGCCGAAGCGGCCATTGCGTATATGCTGGCCCTTTGCAAAAAAATGAGTCACTGGGACACGCAACTTAAAAAAGGCAATTGGAAAAGTCGTTTTGAACAATACAGCGGCGATCTCGACGGTGCAACGTTAGGCATCATCGGATTTGGAAGTATCGGGCAGAAATTAGCAGAACTCATCCGGCCGTTCGGTATGACCGTAATTGCCTACGACCCGTTTATCTCTGCGGATACTGCAACCGCTCTGGGTGCTAAACTCGTTGACCTGGAGGAACTCCTGAAGCGGTCCGACTTCGTATCGCTTCACACATCGTTGAATGAGAGCACGCGAGGACTCATAAACAAAGAACGCGTTGGTATGATGAAACGGGGTTCTTTTCTTGTAAATCTTGCACGGGGTGGTGTTATTGAAAATCTGGACATTTTATATGACACTTTAAACTCCGGACACCTTGCCGGGGTAGGCCTGGATGTGTTTGATCCCGAGCCGCCGGATGTGAGCCATCCCCTATTTCAACTGGAAAATTGTCTTACGTCTCCCCATTCTTTATCGATGACAACCCGGGCCATGTTCAGATCGTTTAAGTCAATGGCAGAGGATATGGCGGCGGTTTTTAGAGGCCAAAAGCCTCGATTTGTTGCAAATCCGGAAGTACTCGAGGATTAGCGTTAGGGAAGTGATCTTTTTACGGGAGTGTTTTGTATTCGGTATTTGGTGTCTAGTTTTCTAACAAACTGATATAACGCCATATATTTTTAATAAAAAACTAAATACGAAACGCTAAAGACTTGACGAATTCGTTTTATTGCTAAAACCGAGAAGATTTTTGATACCTTGCAGTAGCGGCGTTTTGATACTTACCTTCAGGTAGAGATCACCTGCGGTGGCGCCGCCTTTTCCACCTTCGCCCAAACCGGTCAATCTTATTTTTTGACCATCTTTAACACCCGGCGGAACTTGTACCACCAGTTTTTTGGATTTTTTTCGATGATAGTAGGCATACGGTCCCCCTTGCTGCGCGTGCCCAGCCTGGAGGGTAATGATATCGTTGATATCCTTTCCTTTTTCCGGAATCTGCATCCCATCGACTCGATTAAAAAAGAGCTTTAATAGGTTTCCGAAATTACCACCGATCGGTATTCTGGTTCTTCTTGGATTAAACCAGCCGGAAAAAATAAATCCTTTCATAAAAACACCCGGTCGATTGAATTCAAAGGTTTGATAGCCTCGGCCATAAAATTCCTTAAATATCTCATCAGACCCTCTGATTCCGAAGGATTTTGCCATTTCTTCAAACACACGATGAATATCCGAACCTCTAAAGATGTCCTGTTCCGAATAATTTTTCCGGAATTGGCCGTAGGCAGAAGATCCGAACTGCTGTCTGAGCAAGTCGTACTCTCGTCGTTTATCCGGGTTTGATAAAACGGCATATGCCTCGTTTATGATTTTCATTTTTTCAACCGCTTCTGTGCCGGCTTGGTTTCGATCCGGATGGTATTTGAAGGCTAAATTTCGATAGGCTTCCTTTATTTCCTGGGAGTTGGCATCCTTAGATACGCCTAACACCTCATAGTAATCCTTTTGATTCATAATTTTTTCATTTTCCTCGATGTTGTGCCGTTTTTGATCGTTCTAATGCTAATACGAAAACAAAAATTTGCAAGGTGTTTGTCATTTGATATGCATTCCTTGTCACCGGGTTGTTTGTAACGTGCCGTCCACCAGAAAGCCGCCACCAGCGACCAAGGACCAATATTACGTACGCAGGCGCCAAACGATCCCTGCAAAAAGCGAAGAATAAGGCTGTATACAGTAGATACCAACTACCTGGCCAAAATAGAATTCGTATGGTAAAATTTTGAGAAAAATTGAAAACCATTGACGTACAACGGCAAATTTGAGGAGGTTTTCTTGGACAAAGATACTTTTGAAATTATCGTTTTGGGAACCGGACCGGCAGGTCTTCAGGCTGCTATTCACGCTGCTCGTACAAAGGTATCCGTCCTAGTAATGGGCAGGGAGCACAAATCGAGTCTTTACAAAGCACACGTGGAAAACTATTGCTGTCTTACCGGTGTATCCGGCGAATCGCTTTTACGGGAAGGCATTCGTCAAGCAACGGAATCCGGAGCTGCCTTTCTGCACGAGGATGTCTTAAAAATCGATCGGGACGGGGACTGGTTCCATATTAATACCGAAGGTGGAAAGACCCTAAAGACGAGCGCCCTGATTTTAGCAATGGGAGTCGCCCGTCATAAATTGCGTGTTCCCGGAGAAAAAGAACTGTTGGGAAAAGGGGTCAGCTATTGTGTTGACTGCGATGCCAATTTTTACAAAGGCGAAAAAGTCGCTGTGGTGGGAAATGAATCGGCAGCAGTCGCCGGTGCACTGACGCTGCTTTTCTATGCAGATGAAGTCCACCTGGTATCTCATAAACTACAGGTCTCCGAGAGCCTCGATTATCAGGTTCGGGAGTCGGATGTTCACGTTCACGAGGGGCGAAAAGTTGAGAAAATCGACGGTTCAAACCAGGTCCAGAGCTTATGGCTGGACAGTGGGGAACAGCTGGATGTTGCCGGTGTGTTTATTGAATTGGGTGCAAAGGGAGCCATTGAGTTGGCCTCGATACTGGGAGTGGTCCTTGATTCCGAGAATATGCAGTATATTGTAACCGATAAGCAACAGCAGACCAATATCCCTGGAATCTATGCTGCCGGAGATATCTGCGGGCCGCCATGGCAAATGGCAAAGGCGGTAGGGGAAGGGTGTGTGGCCGGTTTGACTGCCGCTAAATATGTAAAAAGGCTGAGATAAACATAGTATAAAAGACCCGCTGCTGCGGCAACTTACATTTACTGTCACGCAATTTAGCGAACCACCCAAGGGATTGGAAACCATCAAAAGCGAGCAGTCGTTTGAACACACCGTTGCAAGCCTGCAAGCGGCAATTCCAAGCCCTCCTTTTGGCATTCCGTTAGTACTTGATTATGGGGCTGACCGCTACCGAACTCGTTCTTATCGTGTTCGTCGCGGACCGGTCTTAATCGTTTTTGGTAATCCAGCGGTCGGAACGTCACTCATGCAAGCCGATCAGCGCATCGGCATCGACTTGCCGCAAAAATACCTGGTCTGGGAGGATCGACAAGGTGGGGTAAACATTTCCTATAACGACCCGTTCTTTATCGCTAATCGTTTTTGTATTCAAGACCAGGACGAGCGGTTGGGGACAATCGCTGGCGCTTTGCGCCGGTTTGCAGAAGATGGTGCTACCACCCCCCCGCCGCCTGAGGACGAATAAAGTGATGTAGCGATTCTTCAAATTAGTAAACGCGGTCCTATAACCCAAACAAAGGTAAGGTCGATTTCATCGCCTTGTCCTCTTCCCTCAATCCCTCCCGTCCACACCAAAGGCGGATCTTCGACCGGGGAGGGAAGTTTTAGCTCCTCCTCGTGTCGAAGATCCCGTCCGAAGGCGGGGTACGGGAGAGGCTGGGTCACCGACGCGCCAAAGCCGCTATGGCGACGGAGCGATGACGGTTTCAAACCATTCAATGGAGGGTTTATCCATAATACCCATTCGCTGGGCAATACGGGGGGAAAAAACGGCATAATTTCCTTTTGACCGGGCACAAAGCGCTCCTTTTGCATCGTATATGGAACCTTCCACAAACGCCTCATGCTGACGATTTGCCTCAAGCACCTTTCCTTCCGCTTTTAACCGGTATTCGATATATACCGGTTTCAGGAATTCTATCGTCATCGATCGGGTCATCGCAATGCATTTAAGTCGATACATCGCTGTCCAGCTCATGACCTCATCGAGAATCGTCGAAAGTACGCCGCCATGTGCCAGATTATTCCACCCACACAGATGAGATGGAATCGTCATCCAGGTAAAAACGGACTGATCATTGGCGAAAAATTTCATTTGAAGACCGGAAGGGTTTTTCGGGCTACAGGCAAAGCAATTATGCGTATCGGTGTTCGGTAGCTGTTTAAAGGATTTGGATCCGTTCATGACTCAATTTCCTCACTGTTTCTATTTGCTTCCGGTAAGATAATTTTTGAGGAGTCTTCCGTTGACAACCGGGAGCATTTCAATGTTCGGGGGACGAAACCCAAAGACAAGTTCCAGGAATACCATTGAAATGCGAAAGGTTGCCCCCCAGAGTTTTTCGGATTCATCCTGACGGTTATATAGAAAACACGGAAAATCTTTTGCCGCTGTATTGCCCCAGGCCTCACGGGGCGTTTCGTTCTGGAGTCGATACCGTATGTAATTCGACGGATCCAATAGGTTGCGGAGTGGAATATAAACGAGTTTTTCAACTTCCCGGTTCAGGGTAAATGGCGTTTGCTGTGTAAGCCAGCACACCATCGGGTATATTTCCCGGCGAAACATTACCAGTGCTTGGGGCGGCAACGGCCCTAAAAACATCACCTTTAGAGGATTCAATCGCATCTCCTCAAAACTCTCTCGCAAGGCGCCCGCAAAGAAATGTACCATCGTTACAAATTCCCGCTGCCGCTGTTTTCGCCACTTATACAAATATGGCCAACGGGTTAGTGGCGTTCCCGGCAGATACAAAAGTTTCGCTAAAAAGGAATCCATTCGGGGAGAAATTCCCCCGCCCGGACAACAGAGATCGCCGGGTTGCCTTACTTTTTCGGATCGCTTGTTTAGAATCAGACACGGCTCCGATCGAGCCTCACATCCGGGGCCAATCAAAAAAAGCACGGCAGATGCACCGGAGCTGTGAGCAACGTCCGTTGTGAAGATACGAGCGCCTCTGTGATATTGATTGAGTGCAGACACAATCCGATTCCTCAACGCAGAAGGATCTTCCAATAAATAAAATCTATCGCTGGTCTCATTCACCACGCTGGGTCTTCTTTTTGTTCAGTCTGCTAAGAAAATGTTCCAAGAATTTGGATCACCGCTGCTTCATTCACAACAGTCCATTTTCGAATTCAGCTTTTCTATTCCCAATGCCGCTCGGCCTGGACGCGGTCACCCAGAATAGCCTGCACGATATCCATGTTATTCGGTGGGCATCCCTTCACATGGCGATCGCTTCGCTTATCCTTGGGGACACATCGGCCGACGGTTACCAGACCGTCTTTTGGAATCGATTCTGATATTTCCGGATCTCCGGTAACAAGCGTGATCCCCGGCAGATACATCAATTGATCTCCTTCTTTCATGTCAAATATGGAGCTCATAATTCCCATTCGACATCCGGTGCAGGTTGCGTCTCCATAAATCAGATCAAATCCTTCGATTTTGATCCGGTCATCCTCAAGCACCCTCATGAAGCGTCGATATACCGATTCGATGGTTTCTCCTACAATTTCGATGTCTTCTCTGTCGGCAACCCCCAATCCCCGATGGGCAGCCTCCCATGTGATCGGCACCTCCTTTGAATCAAAGCCGGTAATAAACCCGCAAACCGCATCGACTGCCACGGCATCGGGTCCTGCCACAATCAAGTCCATTTCCACCGGTTTGCCGAATATGGGTCCCAAACCTTCTTGACAATAGATGGCATCCACAATGGACAGAGCCGGTCTCAATGCGCCATACCAATCGACACACGCTTCAAATACGCCCTGTTGGTGAAATTCTCGCTTATATTTGTCGGATAAAAGACCTTTTAGCTTCTTTATGGACAGGGTAAGTTCCATCTGATCGTGGGTTTTAAGCTTGGCAACCGGGATGATGGCATCCACCTCCTGAACAAGCTTAAAGGTTTGTATTTCTTTGAATATTTTGCCGTTGTCTACCGGAATCATAGCCGTTTCGGTTTGCTTCAAATCGATTACCTCATAGCCCATATTCCGGAGTTTTTGATATCCGGATTCAGCAATTACCTTTTCAGAATCGACACCGATGGCCGATGATTCCGCAATAATGGGTTTTGCTCCGGCATTTTTTATAACATCGGCCACTGCGCGAGATACCTCGGGCAATGTGATGGTCGCTTGTTCTTTTTTAGTGACCGCAGTGACCCAGCTGGGACTCACCAACGCCGTCTGCCCGGGTTTCACGTAATCCCGAATACCACCAACCCAATCGACCGCCTTTTCCACTGCTGCAAAGATCTGTTCGTAGGTAGGATCCTGGGGAGTGCGGACGATGGACACTTTGCTTTTACCCATGGGAGATGCCTCCTTCATTGTCGTTGTATCATGTTTCTCGTTGCTTGCTTTGAGACTGCCGGATTGTCCATTTACCTTTTGGGGCGGCTTTTTTAAAAAATCTGCTTTAATATCTTTTCTACATGAACAGGTTTTGATATTTGTTTTTGCTCTATCATGATTTTTTCAGTTTGCTTCCATGCCTCTATGTCAATCGATCCGATTCTGAAACCCGGGGTTGGCCGGATCAGGTTTCGGGTTGCTTCAAGCTGTGCTTGTTGAATGTCTGGTGCCGTTTCCTTTTCGAATTTTTTTAACGTTTCCAGTGCTTTATTCTCATTTTCAGGATCGAGTGAGGCCTGCCATCCTTGGATTAACGCATCCACAAACCGTTTCACAAGGTCCGGCTGTTCTTCCATTATTCGGGCTGAAGTCACCACGGAGTTTGCAACAAATTTAACACCGTGCGCGGCCGGGTTAAAAAAAGCGACGTCTTCTCCCTCCTTATTTAGTTTTTCTTTGAGAATCACGCCCTGAGTATTGAGGTAACATGGCCAAATATCGACTTTTTTTTGATAAAAAGGTGTGAAGTCATACCGAACGCTAAAAAGCGTAACCTCGCCCTCTGAGATTCCCGCCTTTGCCAGAAGCGTACGCATGATGTTTTCGTCGTTTCCGCCGTAAGTAACACCAAGAATTTTACCTTTCAAATCTTGAAGACTTCCGATGCTGAAATTTTTGGAGCGATAGATCCAGTGGAGTGGATTTACCTGAAAAAGCTGGGCGACCACGACCAGCGGCGACCCCTTTTCATACGCACGAATCACCTGATCAGCGGAGGCAACTCCAAACTGCGTGTGGCCGAGTTCCAATTCGCGGATGGCGTCCCGCTCGGGCCCCCCTTCCTTGACGGCCACCTGAAGATCCTTATTCGCAAAATATCCCTGATCCTTCGCATAGATGTCCCCAATCACACTGGCATTGTAAAGCCATTTTAATCTGTAATTTATTTTTTCCGTGGCCATCGCATGGTTGATGCCGCAAAGTACTACCAACATGGTGATCATTACGGTGGCAATGCCAAATACTTTTTTTTTGGTAATTCCCCACATGTTTCACCTCCTTGTTGTTACACCTTAGACCATCCTTTTTTTACAAAAAATCCGATAAGCTCCAATAACCCCTGATAAACGGACAAGGATATGCCGATTAGAAACAGCGCAATCAATATTCTCGAAAGCTCACCCTGGTACAACGCGATACGGATACTGTAACCGATACCCGCATTGGCTGCAATAAATTCAGCGACGATGGTACCGGCCATGGCAAGTGTTGCGCTTCCGGATATAACAGTGGTGAGTTTGTGTAAATTTTCGAAAGCGCGGATTTTCACCTCAAGCTGCCAGCGCATTCGACCGGTTATGCGGTAAAAATGTTCGATATCGGTTACCGGCTCCGACATAATACCGATGACCGAAAGCAATAAAGGAAAGTAGCATATCATGGCCGCAATCAGCAACCTTGTCAGAATTCCGTCACCAAAAAGAATAAATATAATCGGGGCGAGGGCTACGATCGGGTACGCCTGCACGTTATAGGCCGCCACTTTGATAAACGAGCCGAACCAGGTGGCCTGACGACCGGTAACCCCCACCAGAAACGCCAAAAAAATGGAGGTAATTTGACCGACAATGGCCACAAAAAGGGTGTTCAACACATTGAACCAATATGTGGAGGACGTTCGGGTATAAGTTTGCCAGATATCCGCAGGACCGGGAATGACATAATCAGAGAGCCCAAGGGCATATTTTATTGTGAACAAAACGGCAATACCCAGGCAGTAAACGATTAGAAACTGGTAGATTCGCCTATGAAGCATTCATAATCTCCAGCATGGTTTGTTCGAGACGGTTTTTCTGAAGTTCCTGTCCGGTTTTGAGATCTTCGCCCCTGACAGACACTATTTGGGGGTTTTTAAAAACGCTCCGGAATACGATGATTTCCCTGCAGAATTTCGATACTTCCACCACATTATGTGATATGTAAAAAAAATAAGTTTCCGGAAAGAGTGCTTTTATTTTCAGGATAATCTTTTCCCGGGTTCGTTCATCGACATTTGCGAGGCTTTCGTCCATAATCAACAGCTGGAAGTCCTGAATCAAATATCGAATCAGGTTGACGCGATTTTGTTGGCCCAAAGATAGCTGGCTGAATCGCGATCCCAGACAATTCTGAACACCGAAGGTCTCCGCAAGTTCTTCCTGCAAAGTCTTTCGACCGGGAGGTGTGATTTTGTCAAGGTGTTTGCCGATCGTAGACCACCCGGGGAGCCGTTCGAGGTTGTAAGAATAAAATACACGGTTCATACCGTCTGATTTGATTTCTCCGGAAAAATTTTTAATTTCTCCGATGATCATTTTTGCCAAAGAAGTCTTTCCAATACCCGAAGGGCCAAACAGTGCATTAAATCCAGGATCGGTTATCTTCAGGGACAGATTTTGGAAAACGTAATGTGCGGACCCCTCATATTTGAAGGCTATGTTACGGCATTCAAAAAACATGGACTATCTATTAAATCGAAACTGTTTTTTTTTCAATGATTCAAAACCGATAAGTCGGTATTTTGGGTATTGTTAGAATTCTTGACGCCACCAGCGTATTTCAGTATTTTTCATAAAGGCATATCGCAGCAACGTCAAGCCTTAAACCAGAGGGCGCAGAGCCACGTCATTAAGACAGGTAATTCGGCAATGAGATAATGGGAAGGAGCGATTATGGAAGAGCAGTCAGGTTGTTCGGCGTTAATGACTATATTGGAAGATGAAGGGGTGGAATACATTTTCGGTAATCCCGGTACCACAGAGCTTCCCGTCATGGATTGCTTGGTAGATCATCCGAAAATAAACTATGTTCTGGGCCTTCAGGAAGCTGTGGTAATGGCGATGGCAGACGGATACTCCCGTGCATCCGGTAAGCTTTCGTGCACAAATTTTCATGTAGCACCGGGATTGGGCAATGCCATCGGTGCCATCTATAATGCGAGTTTTTTTGGATCACCGGTAATTGTAACTGCAGGGCAGCAGGAGCATGGTCTTTCCGTAACCGAGCCGATGCTCTACCACGAATTGGTGCCCATGGCCCAACCGGTGGTAAAATGGGCAACGGAAGTGCATCGCACGGAAGATATCCCTCGAATCTTTCGCCGAGCGGCCAAAGTAGCCTTATCCCCGCCCACAGGGCCGGTATTTGTTTCTTTACCCGGCGATGTGTTAAAACGCACTGCAAACATGACACTGGGCGCTTCAACGCGGATAAACAGTAAATCCCGACCTTGTGAAATTGCACTGAAAGGGTTGACTGACCGGTTGCTTGCATCGAAACAACCCGTGATAATCGCGAGCCACGAAGTATACTCCAGCAACGCATTAAAGGAGATAGCCACAGTAAGTGAAATACTGGGCGCACCGGTATACAATCAATCGGTTCCTTACGTTGCCGTATTTCCAACGGAACACCCGTTGTTTATGGGTGAAATTACCCGCAATCAAAAACGGGTGCGCGATATCCTGGAGTTACATGACCTTTTGTTTATGGTGGGCGGTGACGGATTACGCATGTCGGTGCCGAGTCCTGTAGATCCCCTGCCACTGGGAATGTCTGTTGTTCAGGTAGGGTCCCGAGACTGGGAAATGGGCAAGAACTATCCAGCCGATATTGCACTTTACGCGGATGTAAAAGAAACCCTCGCTGCATTGATACCCGTTCTAAAAAAACGGCAGTCCACAGAACAGGCCGATCACGCTAACGAGCGAGCCGAACAAATCCGTAACAGAAATTGGACGGTAAATCGCGAAGCTTTGATAACGGATATCGAATCCCAGCATTCTGTAAAACCCATCCCACCGGATTATCTCATGATGGAAATTTGCCGAAATATACCGGATGAAGCGGTGGTGGTCGAGGAGGGGATTTCTTCCACCCGTAATTTGCTCAATTTCCTGTCTGTGGGCCATCAACATCGTTTTTTCGGGTTGGCCAGCGGCGGAATCGGCTGTGGGATCGCAGCAGCGGTGGGCATCAAACTGGCCCAACCGGATCGGCCCCTTGTAGCCGTTATTGGTGATGGTTGCAGCATGTACAGTTTCCAAGCACTTTGGAGCGCCGCCAATCAGGGGCTCCAGATTGCTTACGTTGTTGTAAACAATTCCGGGTACAGCATTCTTAAGGAACGCTTGATTGCTTATGGCGGTTCTGCAGCCGCATCCGGCCACATCATCGGCATGGATTTAACGAATCCCTCAATCGATTTTGTTCAACTTGCCAAGGCGATGGGAGTCCCCGGATTGGAGGTTACGGATCCCGAAGCGATTGGTCCGGCGTTGCAAAAGGCATTGAATAAAAACGGGCCTTTTTTACTGGATGTGAAAGTTCAGGATATCAGCAAGCGTCAATGAACCCCCTGACTCGGATAGCGGTTAGACGGGAGAACAAAAAAGGATTTGCCACAAAGGCGCCAGGACACAAAGCAAATATTTTTTCTTTGTGTCTTGGTGTCTTAGTGGCTGGAAATATACTTTGCCACAAAACTCACAATTATCGCCTTCAGGTATCAAATATCTTACCAGGAAAGGAGAAAAATTCATGGCGCAGTTAGACGTTTTAAATCCGGTTGCTTTGGCTGAAGAAAAATCGATTCCGCCAGCTTCCCGGATAGGTGATCTGGCGGGAAAGCGGGTGGGACTCTATTGGAACATGAAGAGCGGGGGAGACGTGGCATTAGACCGAATGGAGGCGCTTCTGCACGAACGGTATCCCGGTACGACTGCGAGCCGGTACATCGGTTCGGTGGGGTTTATGATGCGTCATCTGACCCCTGGAGATGCTGAGCGGATTTCCCGGGAATGTGACGTGGTAGTGGGCACAACCAATGACTGAGGTTCTTGTACCTCGTGGGGTACCCACGACATGGTTGAATTGGAAAAACAAGGCGTTCCGACGGTTATTTTTACGGCTCAAGCCTTTGTTAGCGATGCCCGGCAAAGTGCCAAGACGTTTGGGTTGGCAAATTTGCCGCTTGCCGTGGTTCCACTGCCTTTTTCGAATCAGTCACCTGAAGGCATCCGAAAGATGGTGGATGATTCGTTTGATCAGGTGGTAGCCGGTTTAACTCAGGCGGTAAGGGCGTTGGAAGGAGACAATACGGTCAGTGTGGGTGTCAGCGACGAGCCGGATTGTGGACCCGCTGGATGTGAAGCCACTGTGCATGAAGTGTTACAAATTCGAGATGAAAGACTAAGCTACGACGGTCAAGATCTTTTGGAAGCCTGTGCCGTGATGAACCGCTGTTTTTTGGACTATGGATGGGGAGACGGATTTCCCCTGGTACCGCCCACACCGAAAGCGGTGGCAGAGATGCTCAAGTGTACACGCAGATCACCCGAGGAGGTCATCGCGGTACTTGAACCGGGATTCGGCCAGGCTACGGTTGAAAAAATCGCCGTAAATGGCGTGATGGCCGGTTGCCTTCCGGAACATCTTCCGGTGCTTATTGCTGCCGTAAAATGCCTGGCAAAACCTGAGATATATCTTCGAAACAAAGCCATGTCCACGGGTCCCCATGCACCTTTGATGCTCATAAACGGACCTATTGTAAAAACCATCAACATTAATTCAGGAACCTGTGCACTGGGGCCCGGGGCACCGTCGGCAACAAACACCGCACTGGGACGCGCCTTGCGTCTGATCATGATGAATATTGGCCATACGTATCCGGGGGTTTCCGACATGGATACCATTGGATCTCCTACCAAATACAGCCTTTGCGTTGCGGAGAATGAAGATCAAAGTCCCTGGGAATCCTATCACGTGGATAAAGGCTTTACCACGGATGAAAGCACCGTTACCATTCAATTTGTTTACGGCCTTTGCGAGCTTTATGACTTTGCCAACAGTGTACCTGAACGGCTGGTGGACGTGTATGCCACGGCAACTAAAAACGTCGCCCAGCTGAGTACCGGCAATTGGATCCTTGGCCGCCGCTCGGACCCCAGGTACGGAACCCAAGAAATGGAGCACAATTTTATGTTGATTTGTCCGGAACATGCCCAGGTGTTTGCCAAGGCCGGCTGGTCGAGAAAAGATTTACAGGAAGCCATGTATAAAAATGCTCGAATGCCCTTTCGCACCATCATGCTGAATAAGGAATCCAAAGCCTTGGATGCGGCCCACCCGGAACTGAGGTGGCTCTACGATAATCCGGAACTTCCCATTCCTGTGGTTGAAATTGCGGATTGTTTTGAAATTGCAGTGGTCGGCGGAAATGCAGGACGGGGGACTTATTTTTACGGTGCCGGCGGGCCAGTGACGGTATCCATCGAGGATGAAACTTAAGATTATAATCGCTTCAGCTTATTTCTTCCCCTCTTTTTTCCATATCACCCCTTCTTCGCACGAATTTAGGATTTTGCATTCCGGGTGATTCGGTTTTCGGGCCGTGCAAATGGCTCGACCATGCAGGATAAGCAGATTTGAGAACAGGGTCCATTGTTTTTTGGAGACGATATTCATTAGGTCAAATTCCACTTTTACCGGATCCTTCTTTTTCGTCAGCCCAATACGTTGACTCAAACGCAGCACATGGGTATCTACCACAATACCTGGTATCCCAAACGCTTCGCCTAAGACCAGGTTTGCAGTCTTTCGACCAATTCCCGGAAGATTCACAAGATCATCGAGGGTAGCCGGAACCTCACCCTTATAGCGCTTCGTCAATTCGGTGCAAAATCCTTTAACGGCCTTTGCCTTGTTTCGGAAAAAACCGGTGGGTCGAATATCTTCCTCCAACTCGGAAAGATCGACGATCGCATAATCTTTAGCAGATTTGTATTTCGTAAAAAGATCCTTTGTTACCCTGTTGACACGTTCATCCGTGCATTGGGCAGAAAGGACCGTTGCAACGAGAAGTTCCAGTGGGTTGGTAAAGTTCAGGGCCGTCTTGGCATCAGGATATTCCTTTTTTAGCATTCTGAAAATTTGACTGCCCCGTTTCTTCAAATCTTTTTCCATTCTATTTATCTCCTTATCTACTTGACCAGACCCGCCGCTTCAATCGGCCAATGCTTGATACCGGATTCTGTGATCACCAAATATTCTGTGGCAAGGTTGGCTACCGGGCACGAATGGTTCGGGATAATTCTTATTTTTGCACCGAGCGGAAGGTCTCCGTCGTTTCTTAATATAAACCCATGTTCCTCGGAAAGCTTTGTGATGTTAAAAGGTGCTTTTTTCTCGTTGTAGTTTTCCACTGTATAGCCGACACCAAAACCGATCCGTGAGGTGGATCCATGAGCACCCTGATCGGAAGCGAGGGTTTTGGATCCTGCGTCGATAATTAAATAGTCGGAATTTTTGCTAATTACCGTTGCCAGTACTGAAAAAGCAACCGCTTCCGCACGGGCGACCCCCAACTGAATCGGGTTTTGATCCAAAAATACATAATTTCCGGGACGAATTTCGGTAATTCCATCAAACCGTTCCGCCGCAAGGACCGTCGGTGTGGAACCCACTGAGATTTCGGGTGCGGGTACGTCTGTTTGTTCAATGGTTTCCTTTACGCGCAGCATCAAAAGGCGCTCCTCTTCAGCAACCCTTGTAACACCTTGTTTATCGGATGCACCATAGCCGTGCCCCGCATGAGACAGCAATCCACAAAACCGGAGCCATGGATCGGTATGAATCGCTTTTGCAATTGAAAGAATTCTTCCGTCTCCTTCCTGAAGACCGCAACGATGCAACCCCACATCAATCTTAAGGAATATACCGACTTTCAATTGGTGTTCTTTGGCCTTCTGAGCGATGGCATCAAAGGTTTCCTGGCTGTCGGCAATGAGCCGAAGGTCCGTTCTGTATTCCCGGGCTGAAGCAAACAAGCGATCCAGTTTCGATGGTGTCAGCAAGGGGTGGGCAACGGTAACCGATCTTATCTCAGCGTTTATAAAGACCAGTGCTTCGTCCACTTTGGAAGCGGTAACGCCCGTGGCACCATTTCCGATTTGAAGATTTGCGATTTTTAAAGACTTGTGGGTTTTGATGTGCGGACAAAGATTCAAACCGGACTGATTTGCTAGATTTTGCATATTACGGATGTTGATAAGGAGTTTTTCCTCATCCAGCAAAACGGCTGGTGTTTCGATTCTTTCAAAAATGTCGGTATTCATTATTCTGCCTCTGTTATTATCGATGTCAAATCGTCGTTGCAGCACTAAAGGTTTTTTCAAATTTTCCAATAAGAAGATTGCTCTTAAAATTCCAATATTTCTTAATTTTTCAAACGGAATATTCTTCTTTGCCGTTAATAAAGACTTTCTCGACGATGCTGTAAAAGTCGAATGGATACCCGGACCAGATGACGATGTCTGCATCTTTACCCGGCTCGAGCGATCCGACTCTTTTTTGAATGCCGAGAATTTCTGCAGGGTTAATTGTTACACATTTCAACGCCTCTTCATGCGTCGGTCCGTATTTGATTGTATACATCGGCAGCAGCGGGAAATAGTTCATGGGGGTTAGGGAATCTGTTTGTAGAGCGACCTTCACCCCCGCTTTATATAGAATAGCCGCCGTTTTAAACGATGGCTCTTGGGTTTCCGGTTTGCTGACCCTGTACATCGTGGGGCCAACAACAGCGGCAACCTTTTTCTTTTTTGCTTCATGAGACTTCCTCCAATAGAAAATCCTTTCATTTGGGTCGCGGCTTTTCATGCTCCTTGTCTATTCTGACGGTTATCATCGTATAAGCGTTTATTCAATCAAAAAGGTAAAGAAGGGCAATACATGAAACCCAAAGTTCAGAACGGGGGCCAGTTAAAATTCCCAAGGTCCTTGCGTGATCGTTTAGGCATTGACATAAGGTCGCGTTCTTAATATACGGATCTTTAACACCTTATTTGTGACTTCTTAATTCAAATGGGTAATTAGCATACCTAATTTATCCCCCCCTAAAATACCCCTTGTCAGATCAAACGATCCTTATTATCAATAATTATAACGACGACGCTTGACCATAGCTTTGATTATTATCATAGGGGGCGAGAACAAGCTTATATACGTGGTCGTCTCAGGTTTATAAATTTGGACGTCCGCGCACCTTTTTCACCAATAAGGATTTTCCATCGACCATGTACACCCATCATTTTAGACTAAAAGAGTTGCCCTTTTCGATTTCTCCGGATCCACGGTACTTCTTCATGAGCCCTCGACATCGAGAGGCGCTCGAACACTTGAATTACGGTGTCCGTGAAACCGGGGGATTCGTACTGTTAACAGGAGAAGTGGGTACTGGCAAGACGACGCTCCTCCGCTGTCTTTTGGCGGAATTACCCGAGGGCGTCGAAGTCGTTTTAATTCTCAATCCACGCTTAAATGCAGTGGAATTGTTGGCTACGATTTGTGATGAGCTTCGTATTCAATATCCCGCCAACACCGACAGCCTCAAAGTCTTAGTCGACGCATTAACGGAATATTTGCTTTCCGTGCATGCGAAAGGACAGCGAACCGTTGTGATCATAGACGAAGCGCAGAACCTGAGTTTTGAGGTTCTGGAGCAGATTCGTTTGCTCACGAATCTGGAAACGACCCGGTCAAAATTATTACAGATTATCCTCGTCGGTCAGCCGGAACTGAACAACATATTGAAAAGCAAGAAGTTGCTTCAATTCACGCAGCGTATCACTTGCCGTTACCACTTAAAATCGTTCTCTGCTTCTAGCCTAACAGTCGATTATATCTTCCATCGGATCTCTGTCAGTGGTGGCGACGTATCGAAAATGTTTAAACGAGCTGCGATCAACAAAATTCATCAACTGGCGAGAGGTATTCCTCGCCTCATCAATTTAGTTTGTCATCGAGCCCTTCTCAATGCCTATCGTGAAAATCGTAGCAAAGTAAACGCACGGATCCTGCGTATAGCGGCCAGGGAAGTGCTTCCCGACCCGGTTCGCCCATGGTTTCTAAAGCCCGCTTACTGGGCGCCGGCACTGGTTGCAATTTTGGTTGCTGGGATAGTGGCGGGACACTATCTTCATTTTTTCGAGCTACCTCGATTTTACGCAAAGCTTACCGCTAATCAGTCAGTACAAACCGCTGGAAACGAAACTTTAGATAAAACATCGGCAAAAAATACCACTTATTATGCGCGTATTGATAAGGTCGACACATCAACGGCCCCCTCGACGGACTCAGCTGCAGAACAACTAACCGCTAAAACTTTTGCTGAGACCGACAGTCCAGAAACCTCCGCTATGGATTCAACTGCAGAACGATCAACCGTTGAAGGTGCTGATGAGGTCACCACATCGACGGCCCCCTTGACAGACTCAACTGCAGAACAACCAACCGCTAAAATGTCTGCTGAAACCGACAGTCCAGAAACCTCCGCTATGGATTCAACTGCAGAACGATCAACCGTTGAAGGTGCTGATGAGGTCACCACATCAACGACCTCCTTGGCAAACTTAACCGCAGAACAATTCGCCAATGAATATGTTACTGAGATCGAACGATCGATAGCCCCCTTGACGGACACAACTGCAGAACAACTAGCCAATGAAGGTGTTGATGAAATCAAAAGATTAATGGCCATGGCCCCCTTGACGGACTCGACTACAGAACAATTAGCCATTAAAGGTGTTGATGAGATCAGAAGATCAATGGCACCCTTGGCGGATAGCAACGTGTTGGCCGCACTTAA
>JAHEHB010000299.1 GCA_024644775.1 Deltaproteobacteria bacterium | reverse complement strand
TTTCTGAGCCCAGTTCACGGCCAGATCCAATGCATTCTGGGCCATTCCCACCGCGGCGGCGCCCACCGAAGTTCTGAGCACGTCCAGTGTCTTCATAGCCACCCTGAAACCGTGACCCACCTCACCCAGAACGCTGTCTTTCGGTAACCGAACATTCCTGAAAATAACTTCGCAGATATCATGGGGCGCCAGAACCTGGATGGGCTTGAACTCAAGCGCGACCTCTGCGGGATCCACCACAAAAGCGGTAATACCGCGGGCCCCTTTGCTTTTGTCCACTGTGGCGAAAACCACAATGACGCTGGCCACACTGGCATTGGATGCAAAGAGTTTTTCTCCGTTTAACACCCACCCGTCGCCGTCTGCTGTAGCGGTGGTGCTTAAATTGGCGGCATCGGAGCCGGCGTCCGTTTCGGTAAGCGCCATGCAGGCCAGCGCAGTTCCCTTGGCAATGGGAGGTAGAAATTTTTGTTTTTGTTTTTCCGTACCCGAATGAACGATGGAATAACTTCCCAGTCCATTCAATGCATAGATCGAGTCCGCCTGGTAGGAGCCCCGTGCCAGCTCCTCTCGAATCAAAGACAGCTCCAAGGCCCTGAGGTCCCCTTTTCCCGAACCGCCGTATTCTTCCGGAATCAAAAATTTAAACAGGCCCGCATCGGCCATAAATTTCAATACATCCCAGGGGATAGCACTCGTTTTGTCGATCTCTGCGGCCCGCGGTGCGATTTCACTGTCGACCAGCCCGCGAACCTTCTCTTTCAGCTCTTTTTGCTCCGGTGTCAGGTCAAAATTCATATTCTTCACTCCTGGCGAATACTCTGTTTTGTTCAAAAAATATTTTTTGGTTCCCAACCGGGCGGAATCCGGGTTAGGCCCTTAAAAAAGAAATTCTTGCATTCTTTGTCAAAATTCTATCTCACCACCAAGACACGAAGGCCACAAAGATTTCTTTAAATTTTTTCTTCGTGTTCTTCGTGCCCTTGTGGTTCATTTAACGACTTGTTTGGTTCCTCGCAAAAACGGGATTTTCGCTTCACTCCAATCGGTTCGTCCGGGTTAGGCGTTGATACCGTATTTGTCCCAATTTGCCCGGACCTGCTTCATCGTCTCGTCATCCGGGTATGCCAGCGGTGGAAATCTTTCCCCAAACCAATCATCCGTTCTCGGCCAATCGATCGGTTTTGTGCAGTCAAAAAGCAGACGATATCCTTTTTTGACGGCCTCGTGAACACGATCCTTTGGGTGAACCGACGGGTCGAGAGGTGAAATCCAACCGGGAAACGTTGTAATGTCTCTATCCGGCGTGAGTCGATATCCGATGGCCCACATGACTTTTTGTAAGTCAAAGATGTCAATGTCCTGGTCGAAAACAAAGACGTTTTTACCCACCATCACAGACACCCCTGAACTCCAAATGTTGGCGGCTACCTGCTGCACCTGACCGACGTAGCTGTTGTCAATCTGCACAAATACATTTGTCCATCCGGTGCTCGGGTCTACATTTACAGCCCTTACTCCCGACATCCGCTCATCTAAAAGGTCACGAATAGAGGCCGAATGGTGGACGGAGCAAATACGATGATCCTCGTTAATCGGCACCCCCTCTAACGTTCCTTGGAGAATCGGATCGTTTCTGAATGTAATGCACTTTACATTGAACACCGGGCGGGTATGAGGAACCGTGCAATAATAACCGGTATATTCGCCAAAGGGACCTTCCATAATAAAGCTTTCGAAATTGGTGTCCAACTCACCTTCAAAGACAATCTGGGCCGTAGCCGGAACTAATAGCTCGGAAGTTTCACATTTAACGAGCTCAACCGGTTCACCCAAAATGCCGCCCATGATATCGTATTCACATACATCGATCCCCAGATGGGCTGAGGCCACCGCCGGCAGGATGGGATTCCAGCCACATGCCACTGCGACCGGGACGTTTTCTCCCCGTTTACGATAACTTCGCCAATGCATCCAGATATGCTGACCGATTGTAAACGTAATTCCCATTTGTTTTTCGTTATGCACCGCGCGCCGGTAGAGACCAACGTTTATCCAGTCGGTGTCCCTGTGTTTTGTTACCACACCGTCAAAGGTACCGATATAGCGATGGCCGTCTAATTTGTGCCAGAAAGGGGCGGGGAACTGATGGAGATCGATGTCGTCCCCCTTTATGATATTCTCCTTAACCGGACCTGTCTCCACAATCTCGGGTTTTATGAGGTTCTTTGACCGCTTCCGCCAAATATCGATTAAATCCTTATACGGTGTATCCTTTGGAAGGCCAAGCATCAGGGCGACACGGGGGTAGGTGGCCAATGTACCGGTAAAAAACCGCCTGCAAATGGTGTTCTCGTAATCTTTTATGTTCTCAAATAAAAGCGCCGGTCCTTCCCGGTCAAAGGTCTCCTGGGTGATGCCGCCCAGTTCCAGGTTCCAGTCTACTTTTGTAGTTATTCGCGCGAGTTCTCCCTCCTTTTCAAGGAGATCGATCCATTCGTTCAAATCCAGAATTGCCATGGGTTTATGTCCTTTCTGTTATTGATGTGTCGTCCCATATGGAACCGAGGACTGATCAACTAAGGTTACTTCACAACGGTGGAAGTGTGAATTGCCAATCCGTTAAAGAAAATGTTACGAAATGTTCTGACGTAATGCCCTCCGTCGATATCATTTCGGTTGAGCGCCCATTGATGAAGAACACCATCGTGAAATGCCATGAAGGTCAGTGCGACTAAGTCCGGATCGAGATTTTTTTTAAAACGCCCCTGTTTTATCCCCAGCCGGATAAGCTGAGAAATGAATGCCTGATATTTACGATAAATGCCCTTCAATAGTGGTTTAAAATTTACATCCTCATTCAACTCGGTGGTTAAGAAAGTCAGGAAGACGCAGAGATTTTGGTTTTCGAAGGCAAATTTTGAATTGAAGCTTACCATGCGATGGAGTTTCCCGAGAGCATCGTCGTCGAATCCATCGACCATCTGAATCATTTTATCGATGAATTGGGTTTTGAATTCTTCAATGATTCTTTCGAGCAAATCGCCTTTGCTATTAAAATGGGCATAGAGAGCACCCTTCGTGAGACCAACCATGCGCATGATGTCGTCTATTGATGTGCCGTGATAGCCCTTACGAACGAATAGCTCTAGGGCTGCCTGAAGGATTTTCCTTTCCGTTTCTGCACTTCTCTTCTTCACCCCGGCCTCCATTTAATACTAAACGATTAGTATTTTATTGGATTGTGCATGTCAAGATTTTTTAAATCTTGATAAAATATGCTGTGGGGATATTATGACCGTTGAGACTTCTCTGACCGATTGTCTTCACACCATCGGTTGAACAGGGAATTATCTATCTGAAAACAATCCAGGATTTTACCGACCATATAATTGACCATATCGTCAATGCTTTTGGGATGGTGATAAAATGTCATAACCGGCGGTAAAATCATTCCCCGCAACCGTTCGACTTTGGCCATCAGATCAAGATGACCCCGATGAAGGGGGGCTTCCCGAGGAACCACAACCAATCTTCTCCGCTCCTTTAATGTGACATCCGCTGCACGAATCAATAGATTCGTATCAAAAGAATGCGCCAGTGCCGACATCGTTTTCATGGAACAGGGTACAATGGCCATCCCAAGGGTTCGAAACGATCCACTGGAAAGCGGTGCGCCGAGATCATGAAAATCATGAACGTGATCAGCCAACGCTTTCACCTTGTCTACTCCCCAATCGGTCTCTATTTCGATGGTTTTTTCGGCGGAGTCTGAAATAATAAGATGGGTTTCGTAGTTCGATTCAGACAATACTTCTAATAGCCGAATTCCCAGGATGGCACCGGAAGCACCCGATATACCGACAGCGATTCTTTCCATTCCCAATCCCTTCTTCCGAGTTAGATGATTTTCTCATTTATCGCACGTTCGATGTGATTGCAAATTATTCAGAGATGATTAATTCATCCCGGTGTCCGAACCCCGGTTCGTTATCAATAAAACAAATTTTTGACGGCATTATTCTATAAAAGTTCACCTGAGATATTTTCTGAATAATAGCCGTATCCAGAGTATTGGGTGAAATCAGAAAAGCGGCAACATTTGGGAATTTCTTTATGTAAGCATTGACGATCTGTGCGTTCTTTATAATTCCACCGATGCATTCGACCCGTCCTTCCAGCTGTATTCCCTTAATCTGAAGCCAGTTGGAATAGTCTTCATTGATCGTTCCGGAAACCCGTGGATTTTGTGTTAAATTCTCACCATGTCGACTGGTGGGGCTGCTTAAAAAATAAAGCGTGAAACCGATATTGACATAAAATACGGATGCCGCGTGAGGCAAGTCTCCCCCGGTCGTTGCTAGTGAAATGGTATGGTGGTTTTCCATATAGTGAAATATTTTTTGTTCAAGTTTTTTTTTCTGCATTTAGTCACATTTAGGAGATAACCATTGTTCAATCTACATTCCGGTGAGAAATGTATCTTTGAGTTCGTTCAATTCATGATATCACAATTTATGACCCAATGTATCGATAGATCTGAAACAGTAAAGAGCGCTCCAATTATTGTGGCCACCCTTTAGAAAAAATGTGGAACATTTAACCCTCTTGCCAATGTCGTAAATAAAGTGTTACCTTTGAGCCAAGGCTCTGTTAGGGAGCGTTCAGCAATTAGCATTCAGCGGTTAGCTTTGGTTGAATATCGAAAGGTTCATATCTCTTTTATGCAAGAAACATGAATTTCTTTTAGAATCATTCTCCTGATTGCTAAACGCCGATAGCTGAAAGCTTTCATTTGTCTGTAGTGCATGCTTTGGTTTCGCCGAGGATAGATGATGAAAACCCAGACCCTGCTTAGGATAGAAGATTTAAGCACGTTCTTTTATACCAGACGGGGGATTGTCAAGGCGGTTGACGGCCTGAATCTTGAGCTCGGCAAAGGGAAAACGTTAGGCCTGGTCGGCGAGTCCGGGTGTGGAAAAAGTGTGACTGCCCTGTCCATCATGCATCTGATACCAGAGCCACCGGGAAAAATTGTCAATGGCCGAATCCTGTTCGACGGCCGCAACCTGGTTCAGTTAAGCAGAGAGGAGATGCGTCATATTCGGGGCAACCGAATCTCCATGATTTTTCAGGAGCCCATGACCTCTCTCAACCCGGCCTTCCAAGTGGGGGATCAGATCGCCGAGGTCCTCCAGATTCATGAGAATCTGCCTCGGCGCGCTGCCTGGAACCGGGCCGTGGAGCTGCTGTTCAAAGTTGGGATTTCCGATCCGGAACAACGGGTCAGGGAATATCCCTACCAGATGAGCGGTGGGATGCGTCAGCGGGTCATGATTGCCATGGCCTTAGCCTGCAACCCGGATATGATCATTGCCGATGAGCCGACCACAGCCTTGGATGTGACCATTCAAGCCCAGATCCTAGATCTCATGAACGACTTGAAATCGGATTTCAACACCTCCATCCTTCTGATTACTCACGATCTCGGCGTGGTGGCTGAAATGTCCCAGTGGATCGCCGTTATGTATGCCGGTAAAATCGTTGAATACACCGATGTTGTCGAGCTTTTTCGTCATCCTGAACACCCTTACACTGTCGGTCTGATGGCATCGATTCCCAATATCGAGGCCCCGGTTCCAGAGAATCGAGTACTGCAAACCATACCAGGGGGGGTGCCGAGCCTTCTTGATCTTCCGTCGGGTTGTATCTTTCAAGATCGGTGCAACCATGCTTTTACGACTTGT
Source organism: Deltaproteobacteria bacterium (assembly GCA_024644775.1). Next base: position 1,151 of record JAHEHB010000299.1, on the reverse strand, counting down.
TTAAAGGATGATCCCCCCCTTTTCGACAGCGGCTCCGGTCATACGGTGAGGTGCTGGCTCCATGAACAATAGTTTTCTGCTAAAAGTAAACGCGCTTAAGAAGCATTTTCCGGTGCGCGGCGGGTTCTTTCGGCGAGCCCGAGGATTCATCAAGGCCGTGGATGGCGTGGACCTTGAGGTCCAAAAAGGGGAAACATTAGGCATTGTGGGGGAATCGGGTTGTGGTAAAAGTACGCTGGGTTACTGTATCCTTCGCCTGGAAGAACCGACATCCGGGCAAGTGATCTTCGAGGGAAAGGACATTCTTCGCCGGGACCGATTGTCCATGCAGCGGCTGAGACGGGATATGCAGATTATCTTTCAAGATCCTTACTCTTCATTAGATCCCAGGAAAACCATCGGCCAGCTTGTTGGTGAAGGATTTCAAATACATGGTCTTTTAACCCCAAAGGAACGCAGGGATAAAGTCATGGAGTTACTTGATATCGTGGGGCTCCTTCCGGAACATTTTTATCGTTATCCCCATGAATTTTCAGGTGGACAGCGGCAGAGAATCTGTATTTCTCGGGCTTTGGCTCTTAATCCCAAGCTGGTCATTGCCGATGAACCGGTGTCGGCCCTGGATGTCTCGGTCCAAGCTCAGATCCTAAATCTTTTGGTTTCACTTCAGAATCGCTTCCAGCTTACTTACCTTTTTATTTCCCACGATCTGGGGGTGGTTCGCCATATTTGCAATCGGATCGCCGTTATGTATCTGGGACGGGTGGTCGAGTCGGCGTCCAGGGAAGCCATCTATGCCAAACCGCGGCACCCCTACACGGCATCATTGCTGTCGGCCGTACCCTTGCCCAACCCGTTGAAAAAGCGCAAACGGATCCGGCTTACCGGCGATGTGCCGTCCCCCATTCACACGCCGCCTGGATGCAGTTTCCACCCGCGCTGCCAGCATCGGCAGCCCGTTTGTGCTCAAGAGCGTCCGATGAAAACGGAAATTTACCCCTTGCACCGTGTAGCCTGCCACTTCCCTTTAAGTGATCAGGCTTCATAGTGCCGGGTTAACCCGAAACCTTAAACCAGTTCAATGAAGGAGGTATCAATGAAAACTTCTCGATTTAACCGTTTATGGGTAGTCTTGTGGATCGTGGCGGCCC
>JAHEHB010000626.1 GCA_024644775.1 Deltaproteobacteria bacterium | reverse complement strand
CCGCTCCTTTCACACAACCCGGTTTTCTAACGGATGTCTGCCTCTTATCATTTTAAATAAAAATTTTCAAAACCCCTTGATTATGGGTGCTCAATTACATACTGTAAAGTATTAAGATGCAACCATCATTACAAGACATACTCAAGGAAGTTGTGGAGAGTTCGAAGCCGATTACCGTTTTAACCGGAGCCGGGATATCCGCCGAAAGCGGCATACCCACTTTCCGTGGCCCCGAGGGCTATTGGGCCATCGGCTCATCTGAATATACCCCTCAAGAGATGGCGACCTACCGTATGTTTCAAAAAAATCCCAACGAAATCTGGAGGTGGTATCTCTATCGGTTGGCAGTCTGCCAAAAGGCCCGTCCAAATGCGGGGCATCTGGCGCTGGTTGAGATGGAGAATCTGTTTAAAGATCGCTTTACATTAATCACCCAAAATGTAGACGGATTACACCTCCTTGCAGGAAATAGTGGAAAACGGACTTTTCAGATCCATGGGAATCTATTTTATATGCGGTGTGCTCAAGAATGCTCCGAAGAATTAGTTCCACTCCCTTCCGGTTTATACGGAAAGACAAAAGAGGATGCCCTCAGCGAGCAAGACAAGAAAGCCCTGCGCTGTCCGAAATGCAAAGAATGGTCCCGTCCTCATGTGCTATGGTTCGATGAAGTCTATAGTGAAACCTATTACCGTTACCAAAGTTCACTGGCCGTCGCCGAGCGAACCGAATTACTCATAATCGTCGGAACCTCCGGCAGTACCAATCTGCCAAACCAAGTTGCATGGCTGGCGAACAGAAACGATGGAATCCTTATCAATATCGACACTGAAAGAAACTTATTTGCAAATCTGGCACTGGGTAGCCGCCGGGGATTTTTTTTGCAGGAACCCAGTGAAACGGTCCTGCCAAGGCTTGTCAAACAGATGAAGCGATACACCAGCGGCGTCACGCCAATCTAATTTTCACCCAACTCCCCAAATACCTGTTTTGTCGCGTCAATCGTCGAATCGATATGCTCGACCGTGTGGGCCGACGACACGAATGCCGCCTCAAACTGAGACGGGGCCAGATAAATTCCCCGATCGAGCATTTTTCGATAGTAGGCAGAAAATCGCTCGAGATCGCAGGTTTTAGCGTCTTCAAAATTTTGAATCGCATTACCGGTAAAAAACAAACCCGCCATGGAGCCGACCCGGTCTGCTGTTACCGGAATGCCTGCCTGTTTAGCCGCATTCCGCAATCCGGTGACAAGTCGTTCGGTGGTTTCATCCAACGCATCGTAAAACCCTGTCTGATTTAGCTCCTTTAAGGTTGCAATACCGGCTGCCATGGCAACCGGATTTCCCGACAACGTCCCGGCCTGATAAACTGAGCCTTGAGGTGCAATATGTTCCATAATGTCACGACGCCCCCCATAGGCGCCCACCGGCAATCCGCCACCAATGATCTTTCCCAAAGTGGTCAGATCCGGTGAGATCCCGTATAACTCCTGCGCACCGCCATAGGCAACTCGAAACCCGGTCATCACTTCATCAAAAATGAGAATACTGCCACTTTTGGCCGTCAATTCCCTTAATGTTTCAAGAAAACCCGGCAACGGCGCGACAACACCCATGTTTCCGGCCACAGGCTCAACAACGACGCAGGCGATCTTTTGCCCATCTTTCTCCATAACTGCTTTTATCCGGTCAATATCGTTGTACGGTAATGAAAGTGTGTGAGAGACAAAGGATTTTGGTACACCCGGGCTGCCCGGGATACTGAGCGTCGCCACCCCCGATCCCGCCTCAACCAGTAGCGTATCCGCGTGCCCATGGTAGCATCCATCAAACTTGACGATCGTATCCCGTCCGGTAACGCCACGGGCAAGCCGGATGGCACTCATCGTGGCTTCCGTGCCGGAATTTACCATTCGTACCAGTTCCACGGAAGGAACCGCTTCAATGACCAATTCTGCGAGTTCGATCTCTAAATCGGTGGGTGCGCCAAAACTGGTACCCCGGTTTAACACAGATTCGATGGCTTCAACCACAGCCGGATGGCGATGGCCAAGGATCAAAGGTCCCCACGACCCGACATAGTCGATGTACCGATTGCCATCGGCATCGAACACGAGGCATCCGTCCGCCCGGTCAATGA
>JAHEHB010000030.1 GCA_024644775.1 Deltaproteobacteria bacterium | reverse complement strand
CCAGCGCGTACTCGATGAATGGTCTATTGGAAAGCTGGATGAAGAGACGTTTCTAAAAAAGATACACTGGTATGCCAATTGGAAATATGATTTTAATTTGTATCGGGATATTCTTTTAGTTATCAAGGAGAACAATTTACGCTTGATCGGACTCAATATTCCGTTTCATCTTGCACCTAAAATCGCCATTGGTGGCATTGAAACGCTATCTGATATTGAAAAACAATACCTTCCGAAAACGATCGACACCTCTATTTCCGAACACAGAGCCTATGTGAAAAACGTATTTGAACGTCACCATGTGAAAGGGCGAGATGACTTTGAAACCTTCTATCTGGCCCAGTGTGTTTGGGATGAAGGCATGGCGGAGACCATTGCGCACAATATCGGGGAATCTAAAATGGTTATTTTAGCGGGAAATGGTCACATTTATCGCAAGTTCGGCATACCGGCACGTACCTATCGGCGAAATGCCCTTTTTTATCGAACCATATATCTAGCACCGGTGGGAACCGGTGCCGACCTTTCTGACGGTGACTATGTCTGGGTAACGGCAGCCGCTAAAAAATACAGACGGCACCCCTGACAGATCCTCATTTTCCGGGATTTTTAGAAAAAGTAAAATTTGTCTTAAATTTACAAGCCTTTAATGACTTAAGCGGTAAATTAAGGGGGCGCTGTTTACAGATTCGCATAAATCATCGGGAAAATTTTTGTTAAAAAAAACTATCTGTTTTTCCTCGTAATTTGATGATCGGTACCCAATATGTTGATTTTTTTCATTGACATACACCAATATATTGAGGTATGCAGATATTCGTTTTTTTAAATTCGTCATGAAAAAGTAATCGCACCTGAAAATCGATCAATGTCTATGAGTGAACGCAAACGAGGGGATGAAAGTGTTTGAACAGATAAAAAAACGAGATGGTAGAATTGTCGAGTTCGATTCACCAAAAATTACAGCCGCTCTTGCGAAGGCAGGAAAGGCAAGCGGAGAATTCGGGGAACGCGAAGCCAGGAAACTTACGATGCGGGTCCTTACCATGGCCCATGAACTGCGCCTCGGCTCTCTGCCGGAAGTAGAAGAGATTCAGGATATTGTAGAAAGAGTGCTTCTGGATTCTCCATACCACAAGACCGCAAAGGCCTATATTCTATATCGAGAACAGCATGCACAAATACGGAGTATTGCAACCAAGGCCAATGTGGATCTTGTGGAGCATTACATCCAAAAGCTGGATTGGAAAATAAAAGAAAACAGCAACATGTGCTATTCCCTCCAGGGACTGAACAATTATATCTCATCTGATGTCACTTCTGAATATTGGTTGAATCGCATCTATCCGCCTGAGATCAGAAAAGCCCATAAGGATGGAGATCTTCACCTCCATGACTTAAGTCTGCTTTCGGTTTATTGTGTCGGGTGGGATCTCAAAGATCTGCTAAAACAGGGTTTCAGGGGAGTTGAAGGGAAAGTTGAAAGCGCACCGCCGAAACATCTTCGATCTGCTTTAGGGCAAATCGTAAATTTCTTTTATACGCTTCAGGGTGAAGCCGCCGGTGCCCAAGCAATATCAAACTTTGACACACTGCTGGCCCCGTTCGTTCGATATGACCGGTTAAATTACCAGGATGTTAAACAGGCCCTTCAAGAATTTGTATTTAACATTAATATTCCAACAAGGGTCGGTTTCCAAACACCGTTTACAAACATAACCATGGATCTGTATGTCCCCCCAATTCTGAAAGATCACCCGGTTCTGTTAGGGGGTGAGGAGCAGGATGAGACATACGGCGACTTTCAAAATGAAATGAATCTAATCAATCAGGCCTTTGCTGAAGTGATGATGGAGGGCGATGCAAAGGGAAGAGTGTTTACCTTTCCCATACCGACGTATAATATCACAGAGGACTTTGACTGGGAGAATCCCAATTTGGAAATGGTTTGGAAGATGACCGGAAAATACGGTATCCCTTACTTTTCAAATTTTGTTAATTCGGACATGTCGCCTGAAGATGCCAGGTCAATGTGTTGTCGTCTCCGATTGGACAACCGAGAGCTGTTAAAGCGAGGGGGGGGGTTATTCGGCGCAAATCCGCTCACAGGCTCAATAGGGGTGATTACCATCAATCTTCCGCGGCTTGGATATACCTCTAAATCCGAATCGGAATTTTTCTCGAACCTAAAAGAAAAAGTGTTGTTGGGAGTCGAAAGCCTCTCCATAAAACGAAAGGTACTGGAAAGATTTACAAATAAAAATCTGTATCCGTACTCCAAGTTTTATCTCAGAGATATCAAGAATGCCACAGGGCGTTATTGGCAAAACCACTTTTCCACCATCGGTATCATCGGAATGAACGAAGCCTGCCTGAACTTTATGGGAAAAGATATTGCCAGTGAAGAAGGGCAACACTTTGCGCTTAGGGTGATGGATTACATCCGAACGATGATTTCTGAATTACAAGAGGAGACCGGAGAGTTTTTCAACCTGGAAGCGACCCCCGCCGAAGGCACTTCATATCGTCTTGCCATGCTGGACAAAAATAAATTTCCAAATATCATCTGTGCAAACGAGGGCGATTACCAGAAGGGGGCGGCACCTTATTATACGAACTCCACCCAATTACCCGTGAATTACACGGACGATATTTTTGAAACGTTATCGCTTCAAGATACCCTTCAGACAAAGTACACCGGAGGCACGGTTCTTCATATATTTCTGGGGGAAATGGTCAGTGACTTGGATACCATAAAACGCCTGATAAGAAAGGTTGCCACTGGTTACAGGCTCCCTTATTTTACGCTCACACCCACCTTCAGCATCTGTCCTTCTCACGGCTATTTGACGGGTGAAAAGGGTACGTGCAGCAGTTGTCAGCAGAAAACAGAAATCTACTCAAGGGTGGTTGACTACTTAAGGCCCGTGAAACAATGGAACGTAGAAAAACAGGCGGAATTCCACGCACGAAAACCCTTTAAAGTGGCTTAAAGGATGTTGTTTGGCGGATTACAAAAAAATTCTTTGATCGATTTTCCCGGAAAGTTAAGCTGTGTTCTATTCGTGTCCGGATGCAATTTTCACTGCCCCTACTGCCACAATCCAAAGTTGGCAAAAGGGACCGCCACCTGCCCCGATTATCTGACAAAAACCTGGTTGTTTGATTTTCTTGAAGAACGAAAAGAATTTCTAGACGGTGTCGTTATTTCCGGCGGTGAGCCGACCCTTCAGAACGACCTCTTCTCCTTTTGCAAAGAGATCAAAACGCTTGGATATTCGATAAAAATCGACACAAACGGCAGCCGGCCCAAGACCATAAAACACCTTATCGATGCGTCCGTGGTTGATTACGTCGCCATGGACATCAAAACGGACCCCGATACTTATGTTCCGGTTATTACAAAGTCGATTGAGCCGAATGTGATCTCATCCAGTATTCGACTCCTCATGGACGCTCGCATTGCCTATGAATTTCGAACCACCTGTGTGAAACCACTTGTGGATCAAGGGATCATTGACAAAATCGCAAAACAGATTCCGGGTGCCGATACCTACTGTCTGCAACAAGTACAAAATACAGAAGTGCTGGATTCAAAATTTTTTGAAGAAAATGACGAACAGTACACTGAGATAGAGATTTTGCAGTTTAAAACCATTGCAGCGCAATGGGTAAAACGCTGTATCATTCGATGATGGATACTTTATGCGTAGATCGATAGGTCACTCGCCAAGTGTCTTTCGGATAATGCCCAGCAGTTTATCCGGATCAAACGGTTTGCTCACATATGCCACAGCCTTTCGAACCGCATGTTGCCCGGCCAGTCCGCTCACAACAACTACCGGTGTGTCTTTAAATTCACTCTTTGAAAGTTTTCGATAAAATCTCGGGCCCCATTCATCGGGCATTTGAAGGTCGAGGGTTATCAAATCCGGTTGTTCCCTTTGTACGATTTCGAGTCCTTTCGATCCGTCGGAAGCAGAGAATACTTCATATCCATTATCCTCAAACAGGGTCACGAGGTATTTGATAATAACCGGATCGTCATCAATGACCAAAATTTTTTTTGCCATAATAACCTCACATTATTTCCGATTTTCGATTTGAGATTTCCGAAATACAACGCCTATCATGCAGTCTATTTTAACCGTAAATATGACTTAAATTCCTAGATTACCTGGTATCACTCCTTATTGAAAGAAAAATGTTTATGGATATCATCCAATACTTTAGACCTTTTATCCATCGAAATCTACTTATTTTAGTTCGTAAATCAAAAATCTAAAATCGTCAATCTCAAATCGTCAATTCTTGGGGTGACATTCGGCACACATCACCGGACCTGCTTTTCTTTCCAAATGGCATCCTTTACAACGGTTGTGATACGCCTGAACCAAAGATATGGGATACGAATCTTCTTTTGAAACGTGACATTCCGAGCATTCAGAATCCTCCGAGGATTCGTCCTCAACGAGCTTTCCGTCTTCAAATTTGTGGTGACACACATTACAGTCTTCTAGTTCAGCCTGTTCATTGTGTTCATCGTGCGGAAACGGGACCGCCGGTCTCATTCGCTCCTTAAAGACACTGTCTTCCACACGGGTAACATCATCCTGGGAATAGGAAGTAACAATCAAAAACACAAATGAAAACAATGCCACAACGATCATTGCCATTACGCTACGCTTTTCCATTACCATTTCTCTCCTTGCGAATATCCGGCTGAATTCAATGTGCTTATTCGGTTTACTGCTCTGGTTTCTCCATTGTTTCGTAAACAATATCACCCAGGAACTTAAGCTCCATTCCCACTTCGTAGTGGTGAATAATATCTTCAAGTCCCCCATGACAGTTATGGCAAGGTGCGATAACTGTCTTCGCTCCTCTCGTTTTCGCTGCAAACAATTGCTCGGCCTTAATCCGGTTCCCTGCGACGCGTTTCATCTTATAGGGGGGGCCGCAGTTGATGGTTCCCCCACCGGCGGCGCAACAGTAATTGTGCTCACGATTCGGATGCATTTCGATAAACGTTTCACAGGTGGCTCGGACGACCTCCCGCGCTTTCTCGTGAAGCCCTGCGCCACGGATGGTATTGCAGGGATCGTGAAAGGTAACCGGTGTCTCGTATTTCTTGGCGATCTTTATTTTCCCCTCTGTAATTAGCTCGTGATAGAAATCGAGGGCGTGAATTACCGGTATGGGATGCATCTTCCATCCCAATGCCCGGTTTCCGACGTCGTATACGGAACGAAAGGCATGGCCGCATTCTCCCATCACAATCCGCTTGGCTTTGAGTCGCATCGCCGACTCGAAATGGACTTTTTTCAATCGAGCCATCATTTCATTGTCCCCGGTAAACATGCACATATCGCTGTTATCCCAGCCTGGCCCGGCCGGCATTGTCCAGTCGATGCCGGCGACGTTCATCATGACCGCCGCCTGGTAGATGAGCCCGGCTCTAAACTTTGGCTCCGGAGCGATGACAGAGTAATAAACATCCGCCCCTTCTTTATCGAGAGGAATCCGAAGATTCGGTACCTCATCAGCGGCTTCTTCCTCCTGCCATTGGAGTGTATCGGCCCATTCGTCGTCTTTGACCCACATTTGATTGAGTGTTGCGGCATGGCTGTGAGCGGTATCCTGTATATACTGCGGGGTCAACCCTAATTTGTGAATGATCCGCCGAACCAACAATATCAAATAGGCAACATCGATCCCAAAGGGACAGTACATGGCACAGCGACGACATAAATTACACTCCGAATGAGCAATTTCAACGGCACGTTTCATAAATTCCGGTGAAACATTACCCTTTTTTTTCAACAACTCCCAGACCGTTTGTTTGATCTTGCCGGCCGGTGAATATTTGGGGTCATTATCATGAGAAAGATAATAATGGCATGCTTCACTGCAAAGAGCACAGTGCACGCAGGTTTCCACATAAGTCTTAAACCGTGCACCGGCTTCACCCTTTAGCACGGCGTTTACAACTTTTTCTATTTTATCCGGTGTTAAATTTTCAACGCCTTTGTCAACACCGATATCTTCGATTTTTTTGTCTTGCATGGTTGCAGGTTCAACCATATTTCTTACCTCCAAATCCGTATCATTTATAATCTAAAGTTCGATATTCATTAATCGATATTCGCTTTTTCGTTCTCCAATGAGACGCCGCAAAGCCAAAGTCTCTTTTTCGATCAAACTAGCCGCCTCGGCGGCCAGAGGCGGTGCTGATCCGCCTGCGGCGGAACACCCGAAATCAACTCTTACCAATCCTTTGCATGTCGAACGGCTCCGAATTCAGAACCGATATATCCTCGTGTAAATGGAAAAAAGATCATGTGGCTAAGCCGGGTAAACGGGATGACGGCCAACACGACTTCACCGGAAAGGATATGGGCGATTCCCATAACCCGGTAACCGATCCACTGGTGATATGTCCAAAACCCCGTAACAAAGGGGGCCGCAACGATGGCGAGTAAAATAAAATCAGATGCAGAGGTTAAAAACTTGACATCCGGCAGTACAATTCTTCGGACCAGAAAGAAAACACATCCGCCGATTACGACCAATGTCATAAAGTCGGCAACCCCGTCCGACAGAAACCACCAGCTGATATCCCACGCTTGTTTCCAAAGAATCACATGTGCAAACAGAAATACGGGTACCAGAATCAAGCAGATGTGAAACGCAAATGTCGTGATGGTCAGAAAAGGCCGAATCCGCCAGTTTAGGCTGGCAAACGGAAGAATCCAGTGAACGATGGAACGTAACGCAAAATAATTGCTCCAATAAGCGTAGATCGTGGGATCCTTTTTCTTGGCGAGCATTGCCATGGAAATAAACCGATATAAGCATCCCCCGATAAAAACAATAAAGGAAATCCATACGAGCGGACCCGTGACGAAGCGATAAATGTCATGCATTGTAATTCTCCTTAGAACTCAGAAACCGGAATGATATGCCGATAATATTTTTCTCCCTGGGAATCCTTTTCGATTCCGCGAATCATGAGTTTTTCACCATCTGGACTGAAAACCGGGTTCCACAGGGCGCTGAAGGACGCTTGATGGGTTTTGCCGTCAAAAACAATACAATATTGACCGTTTTTCTCTACTTTGGCTGCGACATGTTTGCCGTCAGGGCTGAAAACAGGCGACCAAGCCATATCAAAACGATCGTTCCACGCCTCACCATCCACAACAACAGCATACGCCGCATTGTCTTTGCCGATACAGGCAATTCTGTTTCCATCTGAACTCAACACCATATCCGTAACAAAATCTGCAAATGTCAAGGACCAAGGCTGCCCATCTACTGCCACCGTCCATTGGCCATATTTCGGGGCAACAATGGCCGCAACTTTCTGTCCACCAGGACTATACTGATGATGCCAGAGCTGCACAAATTTTTGATCCCAGAAAGGTTTTCCATCACGGGCAAGAATCCAACTTCCCGCTGCCTTCACAGGTGCGGTGACAGAGCCGTCTTTCGGACTAAATTGCGGACGCCAAACCGATGGATACGTCGTGTCCCAGCAAACACCATCTACGGCGATGGAGTAGTCATAAAGGGATGTTCTCACCTCAGCGGCAATGTGGTTGCCGTCGTAACTGAAAACCATCTCCCAGACATTGACAAAATTTTGGTCCCATGGTTTTCCATCCACCGCCACCGAATAACATCCTTCCTTGTATGTGAAGATATCGGCCTCTGAAAATGAAACCGTTTGAACCGCCGCGGAAACGCGCTTCCCATTATGGCTGACCGTTGCATTCGTCAGATGGAAAAACCCGGTTTCCCAAACAACATCGTTGGTTGCAATAAAGTATTCTCCACCTTTTTGAACCGCGACGATAATGTCTTCCCCGTCAGGTCCAAATTGGGTATTCCAAACATAATCAAATCTGTTTTCCCAAGTGTCACCGTTTACGGCCACGGTCCATTCACCGGTATCTGACACCAGCGCAGTGAGGCGACTGTCCGGCCCAAATCTTAAAAACCAAATATTGTCAAACGTGGATTCCCACGCCGTCCCATTTTCGCAAATCGTATATTCCGAATCCTCTGTTTTTACGATGGCTGCTATGCGTTCGCCGTCAGGGCTTACGTAAGGCTCTTCCATATATTCATAAGAATTTTTCCATTCGTAAATATTTGCAATCAGTTTTTTGCCGGAGTTCCAGTCCCAGTTACCTGTGTCATTCATGCGATTCTCTCCCTCTGAATTCCTCAGTAAAACAGACAGACAGCCCGAAAAAATAAGCCCGATAAGCTGCTTGGGAAATAAGAAAATGTCTGCTAAAGGCGAAAATTCAATTTTAATAAAGGGATTAGTGTCTCACCTTTAGTGTATCTTGTCAATAACCCTTTCAGGCGAAAAAGCGCTTGTCTGAAAAAAAATTCCATGGTAATGAGGGGCGTTACATTAAGATCCTGAAGCGTATCCCACGATGTAAGGAGAATGAATCAATGGTACAATATAAACGGTTTACTCCTCTTGTACTGACGCTACTGGCGGCAGTTATTTTTCAGATGATTCTTGTCGTTGCGGATCGACACGATACGCCGACTCGGGCGGCAATCGAATTTTCAAAAGCCTATTTTATGCTGAACCCATCCATGGCCGGCCGGCTCTGCCAGGATCTGCAAACCATTGGAGACATGGATGCCGTGCAGTATTACCGGTATTCTATCGCCCAACAAGCAAAAGAACGAGGATTTAGCTTGAGTTATATGAAAACGAGGCTTTACGATATAAAAACAAAAACGCTCAAAAGAGATGAAACATCTGCTGAAGTTCAACTTCTTGGAAAACGGCGATTTGCCATGAATCCACTCTATGCAATCGTAGCGCAAGTGTTTGGTTTCAGCAAACCTCAAACGGTTGAGGCGATTATACCGGTCCGAAACGAAAACGGCAGATGGAAAGTCTGTGGGAATCCTTTCGATCTGCCATCGAGAACTTAGAATAAAATCAACTTATTTCATTCTCTGCATGAAAAACCTACCAATAGGGTTCGGATGGCTGCCTTTTGAGCTTTAAAGAAAATCTTTTAACAAAAATTCAGATCGATACGGTCACCGATAAGGTGCTTGCGTCTGTGGGTCCGCCTGACAGTGGCAGAAAAATCGACAAAGATGCCATGATCCAGCTGTTGGAGATGGGTTCCTTTAAGAATTTGAAGGAACGAGATCTTGACCTATACATTCTGGAAGGCGATGCCAATCAGGGTAAACTCCTTGTCCTGGACAATGACCTTGCGGTCTATCATACCTCCGCTCATGATATCGGTTTACGCAAGAGCCCTACCGTTAAGGAAATGGTGAGTATTCGGAACATCAAAAAAATACTGAACGATTCGGATGTGGTGATCAGTAGAAAAGAAGAATCCGTTAAAACCATCCAAAAAGAATGTATCGATATGCTCGACCTTTCATTCGACAAAACCGATATCGAAGCCATCGCAGATGAGGGCGCTGTTGCTCTGGCAACAGGCAACATAGAGAGCGTCCGTGAGTCTTTAACGTTATTTGCAGAGCTTCTCGACTATTGTCCGACACCAAAACCGTTTAAATTGGACCGCTTTGAGATGATGGGCAAATTGAGCCATAGTGACACTGCAGAAACGTTTCTTGGCCCGGTTGTCATATACGGTTCCTTTGAAAATTCGTTAAGATTGATGGAAGCGACCATTGGAAGTCTTGATAAAAAAAACATCGAATTGCTTCACCAGGTTGCCAAAGGAACTGAGAATGCTCCCATGGAGGGATCGGATGTGTTTCAATATTTGAAAGAAGCTGTTATCCGGATAAAAAACTGACGCAAACGGCGACTCGATTCCTTCACGTTAGATTTTGATAAGACCCAATGAAATAGGGTTTTACATGAACATTAAACATAGATTGAGCGGTTCAGAGTTCAACGTTCCGAGGTTGAAAAACCCTAAACAATTTATACGAAACTTCATGAAGTTTACTGTTTGATCAAACTGGCCGTCCGGACAGCGGCTTCGCTCGTATCAAAGTGATCCTGTTTTCATCTTGGTTATGAAAGAACGATGGATCTTAATCCTCCATGCCCAGGGGAATGGTGGATACCTTCACATCCTTTACCCCCGTCACAACTTCTGCGATAATTCGGGCTTTTTCCGTAAGCACTCTTGATTGGGACAATGGAATTTTCAGGGAAATATAAACAACACCGTCTTGGGCGTTTACGTTTGCCGTCGGAAGGTTTTCAATCAGCGCCGCCTGCACCCGCGCAGCAAGGGATAGATCCTTAAGAAGTTTTTGGAGATCGGGAGTCGTCTGGAAACAGGGGCGTTGTGTTGCATAGTAAATAATGTTTACCGCGTCGTCAATCGATAGGGCATCAATGTGTAAAACCAAATCGTACAATCTTGAATCCCATGTATCCACCCCGTAAAGGCGAAGACCCCATTTTCGACGCTCTTCATCGTCTTTTACAAGAATGTAACGCGCCTTTTCAGCAGGTATATTCTCACGCCGCATTTCTTCCTGAACACGGTTTTCCATTTCAGCCGTGATCCGCACTTTCAGCACGTTCGGAATTTTCCGGAGAAAAAAGTGACCCGCAATACCATGGTAAACCATGTTGTCCTGTGTTACATGATTCAACAAGGCCGAACGAATAAAGGCGATATATTTTTCCTTTCCGTAGATGAATCGGTCCAATATCGAAGGTGCATCATGAATGGCTCGAACGAGTTTGATTTCCGGTATATTAAACTGTTCAGAGGCTTCTATGAGAATTTCCCGGGAGATGCATTCGTAGTTTAATCTTTTCGCCAATTTTTCGGCGACCTCTTTTCCACGGCTATATGAACCCCTTGAAATGGTGATTATCGACATACATGTGTCCCCTGTCCTGAAGAATTAACGTTTCGCTTATGCCCGATCAATCATAAATGTCTTTTTTTATTATGCTCGCGGGTCGATCATTCGTCAAGACTCTTTACACTTTTGATTTGACAGGGATAAAAAGCTCCGATATTCGATACGTCGTTGATAATTGCTTTTATAGCTTATTCAAATCACGGCTTGGGATAAGAAATTGACCTTATCCCTTCATTTGTTACATTAGATTCTCGATTTTTTCTACTGCTCGGTCTGGCACAAATGATGTATTTGAGGAGGAATCAGATGAGGATGAATCTAAAATTGCTATCCATGTTGCTGTTTTTCGGTTTCGTGTCGCTATGGATAATGCCTGCGTACGCAACCACACCTGCAGAAACCGCTGGGACAACCGCCCAGCATTCCTGGTGGTTTTGGCCGCTTGTACTTTTATTGGTTACATTTGTCATGGGGGTGTTCGCAGTGCTTGGCGGCGTCGGTGGAGGTGTTCTCTTTGTTCCCATTGTCAGCGGCTTTTTCCCTTTTCATCTCGATTTTGTTCGGGGAACCGGTCTACTGGTGGCACTTTCCGGTGCTTTGGCTGCCGGACCCGGACTCCTGAAAATGAATCTTGCGAGCCTAAGGCTGGCGATTCCCGTAGCGCTTATTGCTTCCACTTGCGCAATCGCAGGCGCCATGATAGGACTTGCACTACCGACAAACATTATTCAGATTTGTCTTGGTGCGACGATTATCGGCATCTGTATTTTGATGTTAACCGCCAAAAAATCCGAATTCCCGGATGTCCCTCAGGCCGATAACCTTTCATCGACCCTTCGAATATATGGCGTTTACCAGGAAGCCAGTACCGGCCAGCTCATCAACTGGAAAATACACAGAACCCCACTGGGTTTAGCGTTGTTTATCATCATCGGTATCATGGCAGGGATGTTCGGACTTGGCGCCGGCTGGGCAAATGTGCCGGTACTCAATCTCGTCATGGGCGCACCTCTTAAAATCAGTGTTGCAACCAGCAAGTTTCTACTTTCGATCACAGACACATCCGCTGCGTGGATTTATATGAACAAAGGCTGCGTCATTCCTATGATGGTTGTCCCTTCTATCGTAGGAATTATGCTGGGGTCCTTTATAGGCGTACATCTTCTCAAAATCGCGAGGCCGACGTTTATTCGGTGGACGGTCATTGGGATTCTTGCCTTTGCCGGTGTTAGAGCATTTATCAAGGGACTTGCCTCGTAATCAACGAAAACGCCGGTTAATGACATGGATAAGAATAAACGCTACATATCAGCAGGAGAAAAAAATGGAAAAAGAACGTGACATCTCCTTAGAACCGACAGCCGAGCAGTTTCTTTATGCCAGAGTTCTGGAAAAGGGTATGATCGTTGGATTACTGAGTCTTTTTGTAACATTCATAATCTACGCTTTTGGCATTATGAATCCATATGTTCCCTTGAATGAGCTATCCCGTTACTGGACCATGAATGTCCATGATTATCTTCAACATGCCAATATTGAAGCGGGTTGGGCTTGGGTCGGCATGCTGAGCTACGGAGACTTTATCAATTTTATCGGTATTGTCATTCTGGCAGGGGTTACTATCTTTTGCTATCTATCAATCGTACCCATTCTTTTCAAAAACAAAGACAGAATCTATGCGATGCTGGCATTGCTTGAAGCAATTATCCTTTTAGTAGCGGCCAGTGGAATTATTTCGGTAAGTCATTAACGTCAGTTGGGATATTGAAAAAATGGAACATTGGGATGGGGAGACTCTTTTATGTTTTTAAAAGAAAAGGTCAGAGACAGGATGATTCCAATAAGGAATTACGCGATGGTTACAAATGATGGGACTTTGCGGGAGGCTGCCATAGCTTTGAGGGGTTCATACTGCGAGTTGGAAACAGGGATGTGCACAGAAGCGGGTCCCCGGACGGCCCTTGTGATCGATGGCAACGGTAATCTTGTGGGAATTTTGGACTTCAGGGCTTTTCTAAGCACGCTTATTCCGGAGATAGCAGGCGGACTGTCAGCGAAACTGTCGGCATTGGGGGTTTCAATGACTTTTGCCGAGGCGGACGCATCGTCTCTGGATGAATCAAGACTGGGTTTCAATGCACGCGTTTTGAAAAATGCAGAAACGAAGGTAACCGACATTATGCTGAAACTGCAGGGAACCATCGAGGCAGACGCAAGCTTAATGGATGCCCTTAAAACGATTTTCCGCAAAAAAATTACCGTGCTCCCTGTCTATGAGGGCGAAAAACTTGTCGGCGTGCTCCGTGACACAGATCTTTTTCTGGCGGTAACGGACACATTAGAGCAAATGCATCAATAAATTGTATTCTGGATGCCCTAACGTAGCACGCGATCAATAATTTCTCCTAACTCATCTATTGTGATGATTTCCAAGGCCGCTTTAATCTCAGCCGGAATGCCCCTGAGATCTGCTTTGTTTTTAGCCGGAAAAACAACCGATTTAACTCCCGCCCTATGAGCCGCAAGCGCCTTTTCTTTCACACCACCCACCGGAAGTATTCGACCACTCAATGTTAATTCCCCGGTTAGCGCCATGTCTTTTCTACTCGGTCGGTTGCAAACCAGTGATATTAAAGCGATTGCAATGGGCAGACCTGCAGACGGGCCATCTTTGGGAATAGCACCTGCCGGCACGTGAATATGAATATCATGCTGATCGAAAAAATTTTCCAAAATGTTGAATAAATCGGTATGGCTTCGAATGTAACTGAGCGCTGCCTGCGCAGATTCTTTCATCACATCGCCCAGAGAACCTGTTAAAATAAGACGATTTTTTCCCTTCATTTTTGTGGTTTCAATGAATATGATTTCACCGCCGGCTTCTGTCCATGCCAATGCGGTTGTAATACCCACTTTTTCTTTCGCCTCCGCAATTTCAAAATAGAATTTTTTAGGGCCTAATAGATCTTCAATTACAAACGGGGAGATGATATCGGATTGGTTTTTTCCCGAGTTGCTTAACCTTTCACGCGCTTTTTTACGGCAAATCGCCGCAATCTCTCTTTTAAGATTTCTAACGCCCGCCTCTCGGGTATAATCTCTGATGATTTTGAGAATCGCTTCTGGCTCAAAGAGAGGGGGGTAATCCGAAAGTCCGGAATCCTCGATCTCCGAGGGGATCAAAAATTTCGAAGCGATCTTCATCTTCTCCTCTTCGGTATAGCCGGAGAGATAAAGCACTTCCAGACGGTCCAGAAGCGGTTCCGGAATTGGATCGATGGTATTGGCCGTGGTAATAAACATAACCCTTGATAGATCAAACGGCACATCCAAATAATGGTCGATAAACTGAGTGTTCTGCTCGGGGTCGAGGACTTCCAGCAGCGCTGCGGCGGGATCGCCTTTGAAATCCTGCCCGATTTTATCAACTTCATCGAGCATAAAAACAGGATTTTTTGATTCCCCTCTACGGATTTCTTGAATAATTCTTCCTGCCAACGCCCCTACATAACTTCTACGGTGGCCTCGAATTTCGGCTTCGTCTTTTACGCCGGCCAAAGACATGTGTATGAATTTTCTTTCCAGACTTTGAGCGATGGATTTTCCCAAGGATGTTTTGCCGGTGCCGGGCGGACCCGCAAAACAGAGCACCGGCCCTCTTGATGTTAGCTGAAACTTTCTTTTAAACAGTGCTTTTTTAATGGTGGATCTTATTTCAGCCAGATTCAACGGTTTGGTAAGAAAGTGATAAGAGCCTTTTCGCATGGCTTCAATGGCCCGGGGCACGGTGGCATAGCCGGTAATCATAATCACTTCCGTATTGGGATTTTGTGTTTTGGCCCGCTCCAACAGATCCATACCATCTATTTTTCCCATTTTGTAATCTGTCACCAGAACGTCAAAGCAGGTATCGTCGAGAAAATTCAAGGCCTCGGCCCCGTTGGCAGCGGTTTGCACGTGATATCCATCCTTAGCGAAAACATACTCTAAATTCATTCGCGTCATTTTTTCATCATCCACAACCAATATCCGGTGGCGTTGGGAAGATTTTAGGATTCGGACTGCCAAATGCTCAAGAATTCGATCTTTAATATTGGGCAAACCATAGTGCGCTTCGTTGAGAATACGCTCTGCTCGTTCAATATCGAGATTATCCTCGGTCATATGGTTCCATGGCAAGCTAATGAGATATTCTATGTAATTGATACCAATCGTATATTCAGCAGAGGAAGGGCTCGTCTTTGCGATTTTTTCGATTTCTTTTAACGCAATTTTTTCATTTTGGAAGGGAAGCTTGGCATCGAGTAAGGTTTGCCGGAGCTCATCAATATCTGAGAGAGATACATTTTCTTTTTTAAAAATGCGCATCGGATTCACATCATCTCAAAAGTTTCTTCTCTAATATAGACAAATTCTTTGGTTATCTGCAACGCTTTTCATTCAGCGCTTTTGTCAAAGAACACCTCCTGAACTTCGGGGGATCCTGCATACATGATTTCATGATTTTAAGATAATCTTTATAGCGGCGGAAGAATACGAGAGGACGAATTGACTGTTACAATATGCAACATACTTGTTCGTTTTTGAAATACAACATAACCAGCTGTTTATTTTAGAATTATTTTAAACTGATAAAATAGTGTTGCATATTGTAATAGTTTGCTGTTTGAATCAATTCCCGCGAATTTTAAATAAGCTGAATAATATCAAGACGATAATGTCTAATTTGGAAAATGGCATAAACATTGCTCTTATGTATTGCATATTTACAACGAACAAAACACGAGGAGGATGGACAGATGCGACACATAAAAAGCCGACTTAGTAAATTAGATCGATTAATGACGGCAATCACCTTTGCCGAGGCAGGAGAACGGGAGACCGCCTTAGAATTTTTGTATCAAAAAACAAGAAAAAATAATTCTAAACGGAAAACGCCTAAAATTAGAAAATGGGAGCAAAAACATTCAAATCTAAGAACCTGAACTTAAGGACAGGAATATGGAAAAAGTGTTATTGGCCATCGACGGCACAAATCCCGATAAAAAAGTATTTGGATATGCACTGCAACTTTGTAAGCGAATCAAGGCAGAGTTGGATGTCGTATGGGTTATGAAACCGAATAAATATAAAAAGTACCTTAAAAAGGCCAGACAGATAACCGGTCATGCTAGTAAGTATATCGAAGGCTCCCTGGTTGCGGCAACATATGCCGAGGCAAGCGATCATGAAACGGCCGAAGAGGTGATGTCTGAGGCATTGAAACATCTAAAACAGCTACTCCCGGAACCCGATAAGGCCGGCGTTCAGTACCGATTGACCATGAAAGCCGGAAATCCAAAAGATGAAATTGTCAACTATATCAATGGGCACAGAGAGGTCATACTCGCTATCTATGATGCGCCCGGAGAAAAACGCGATCATACGACGATGGCGAACCGTCACAGGTCTGTTCTTTCGGAACTCAAACAGGCATTGTCAATACCGCTGGTGGTTATTCAGCCGGAATCATCTTGAGACAATATATGAGTTAATGTAAGGCTTTTATAGGAGGGCATAAATCGTGGCAAGACTATTCGGAAAAATTAAAAATAAGGTGCGGAGTCTAACCGGTAAAATGGAACAGTATCAAGAGGCCATCACCTTCGCTGAGGCCGGCCAGCAAGAACATGTACGGGAAGTATTCCAGGAGACCAAAGAAACAGCGACCTCTAAAAAACTTTTGGTTGTTGGAAAAGAAAGCACATTTTCCACAGAAATCATCGATTATGCCATTGAAATGGCCGAAAGAATGTCTTATGAAATTGTAGCATTAAATACGGCTCCGTTATCGTGTGATACCTTCAAATTGTTTTCCGATTCAAGGGATAAAATTTGTGCGGATTTTCAAATGCTTGCAGAAACCAATGCGCAACCGTTTCGGGAGAATGCCGAAACGCGCGGGATTCCCTTCACACATATGGTTAAGTATACTGAATCGACAGAGGTCCTTGAGGAACTCCGGAAAGAGATCGGGGAATTTGAATTCGTGGTCTCAGAAGAAGAACAGGATGCTGAATATGACAGGGCAGAAAATGAGGAAAGGCCCAGAAAAGAAATATTTGTTTATTCGATGTTATAATTCCAAAAGCTGAAAGACCGAATCCCTTACACCTGTAAAAGAACAGAATTTCCTGCCAATTAATTTGTGGGTCGGATTTTCTGTTTTTTTTTTTTATAAATGCTGTATAGTGATATTGGCAGTTATGATACGAATTTAATTAAGGTTTTTTGATATACAATGAGGGCGGGAGCAAGAAAAACCAACATTTCTGGTAAATAGATTTTATAACGGAGGGCAAATGGGAGTTGACTTTTTTTTCGGTGTATTCATCGTGTTATTTGCTTTTTTTTTATGTTTTTGGTTCAGAAAAGAAAACAAGAAATAATGAGTGGAGAAGAAACGGCCTATCATCACCTCAGATGATTGCACAAACGCACGGATCTGGAGAAAGGATTGTTTTGAATGACACCTGAGATGATTTTGACAATGCTTGTGCTTGCGTTCGTTATCATACTCTTTGTTTTTGAATGGGTGAGAGTTGATGTGGTGGGAATTATGATGATGGTCATGTTACCCCTAATGGGCCTTATTTCACCGAGAGAGGCTTTTGTTGGTTTGAGTAGTAACGCGGTTTGCTCGATCATCGCAGTAATTATCATTGGCGCCGGTTTGGATAAAACCGGCGTTATGAACCAGGTGGCAGGCCCGATCATCCGGTTTGCCGGAAAAAGTGAAAAAAAGATCATTATTCTGGTCTCCGCAACGGTGGGGCTGATATCCAGTATGATGCAAAATATCGGGGCCGCAGCGCTTTTTTTGCCGGCAACACAAAGAATCAGCAAAAGAATGAGGATTCCCATCTCCAGGATCCTTATGCCAATGGGATTTTGTGCCATTATTGGCGGTACGATTACTTTGGTTGGGGCAAGCCCCACCATCCTTTTAAATGACCTAATGGTTTTGGGTGAAAAAAAGTTGGAACCTTTCGGACTGTTTACCCAGACGCCTATCGGAATCTGCCTGCTTGCAAGTGCAATTCTTTATTTTGTCATTTTCGGTAAAGTTATATTACCGGCCGGTGGGGGTGAAACTGATAAAGATGCTACGTCCTCCTTGATGGACGTGTATCAGGTATTGGATAACATTTACGAATTACACATACCTGAGAATTACGATACACCCAAAACGTTGGAGGAGCTTGGTATCAGAACCAAATTCTTAGCAACGGTCGTAGCGATCAATCATTCGGTTGAAAATGTAAGAAATTTTGTACCTCGTAGTTCAGATAGGGTATCCGCCAACGACGACATCGCTGTTGTCGGTAGGAGACAAAATATTCGTTGGTTGGCGGATGAATACGGCTGGCAAATTAAAAACGGCTTGGAGGTTTTTTCAGAAAGTCTCGCCCGAACCAACGCAGGCATGGCAGAATCGATCGTGCCCCCACGGTCGGAGCTGATCGGAAAATCGATGAGCGAACTGAATTTTAAAGAGCACTATAAATTGAACCCAATCGGATTGATCAAGGGAAACCGGGTCTATTATGGCGGCCTCACCCGCATCTTATTACAGATGGGAGATACCATCTTGCTTCAAGGACCTTGGGAGAGATTTCATATTCTGGGAAATCAACCCCAGCCGCGAGCATTATCATTTGTCAGCGCGCTGGAAGGTGAGATTATGCGTCCCCAGAAGGCCGCGCTTGCCATAGCGTGGCTTGCTCTCGCATTATTACAGATAATTGTATTTAAGGTTCAATTGTCGGTGGCGCTTATGTCAGGGGCATTAGGAATGATCATCACCGGTGTGCTCTCGATTGACGAGGCGTATCGTGCCGTGGATTGGATGACCGTTTTTCTTTTGGCAGGGCTCATTCCCCTCGGCATTGCATTTGAAAAAACCGGGACCGCCGCCTTGATTGCACAAAGTGTTTTAGGATTTATCGGCCAGCCATCCCCAATCGTTCTTTTGGCAGTGGTTGGATTGATGACGTCTTTTTTTACGCTCGTTGTATCGAATGTGGGAGCCACTGTGCTTCTGGTACCGCTTTGTATGAACATGGCGGTTATTGCCGGCGGAGATCCGCGGATGGCTGCTCTGGTTGTAGGATTATCCGCCTCAAATACGTTCGTACTGCCCACGCATCAGGTGAATGCACTTGTCATGAGGCCGGGAGGGTACCGTACCGTCGATTACGCAAAAGCAGGCGCCATCATGACCTTTATATTCTTAACAGTCGAACTGACAATACTGTATTTTTTCTACGGAATTCAATAAACGGAGCCCTCTTTATCCGCAGCGGGTTCTTTAGTTCTTTATTACAGCGTTACAATATAAGAGAGCCGATTTGAAAACGTTCCAGTTTGCTTCCCCTGCCCAACATCCTGGATCTTGGACTTGGCCTTGAACAAACTGAAACGTTTTGAAACAGGCTCAAAAGGAGAAATTTTATTATGGCCATTATTACCATATCACGCGGTTCCTTCAGCCATGGTAAAGAAATTGCCGAAATAGTGGCGAAAAAACTTGGATATGAATGTGTCAGCAGAGAGATTTTGCTGGAAGCTTCCCGATTCTTTAATGTTTCGGAAAAGAAGCTGCTGGAGTCCGTTCACGACGCCCCATCCATATTGGACCGAGTTACCCATGGTAGAGAAAGATATATCGCCTACATACGTGCGGCCTTGTTAGAACATGTCAAAAAAGACAATGTGGTGTATCACGGTCATGCAGGACATCTTCTTATTCCTGAAATTTCGCATGTCCTAAAAGTACGGGTCATCGCAGATAGGGAGGAACGGATTGCATTACTGCGGGAAAGACAAAAGATGTCCAAATACCAGGCCGTCGATTTTCTCGAAGCCGAAGACAACCACCGGGCTCGCTGGACGCGATATCTGTATAAGGGTGATATCGAAGACCCCCGTCTATATGATATCATCCTTCATATCGGTGGTTTGAGAATCAGCGACGCGTGTGAAATTATTTGCAGCGCAGCAAAGAGCGAAGCTTTTGAAACCACACCGGAATCTGCGAGGATTATCAATGATCTTGCGATTGTTAGCCACGCGGAGGCGGCGCTTCAGCCAATTTGTGAGGCGGAGGTGACGTCTGTTGATGGTATGGTCCATATAAAGGCGGCTGCCCAGAAGATTCGAAGGACGGGCTACGTCAGCCCACGGTTGCAAACGCATGTTCAGGAGACGATAAAGGACGACATCTGTAAAGATATTCATGACATTGTAGGAAAAATTCCGGGCGTCAAGGGAATCGTATGCGACGTTGGTAGACCTTATTATTCTTAGAAAACGACGAATGAATGTGGCTGCCATTCCTCCGAAGTATTCCAGTTTTCGGATCCAAAACCACTATGAAATAGAAGGGAGTATGACATGAAAACTAGTTTCAAAAGAAAAGTCATCCTCCATTTTCCGGTATTTATGATAATCAGCCTGTTTATCCTGGTATTGAGTTATTATAGTCACTATGTGTTAAACAAAAAGCTTCAAATTATAGAAAAAAAAGATATTCTTTTAAATACCGTACTTGAAGCTCGACGATACGAAAAAAACTATTTTCTGTATCTGAGCAGAAAACATATCGAGACGGCGCTCGGTTATGTGGTTGAGGCTGAAAATCTTTTTCATAATATCACCGAAGAATACGGCAAATATACTTTAGCAAAAAATCTCGGGGAAATGGAGGTTGAGCTCAAGCGATATGAACGATCTCTTTCGGCTCTCATCGGATTTCATGAAAACGATGGTACGATCAGGGTTTCGGTTAATACGCTCGATAATCTCAAAAACCATCACAAAATGGTTGAACAGCAAGGGAGAAAACTGACCACTGAGCTTGAAGATATCGTAAAGAATGAACGAATACACATACAAGGTCTCATTGAGAAATCGAAAATCTATCACACGATCGCCTTAGCAGCCATTTTTATTCTTTCGATCTTAACCATGCTCTTTTTGATTATCAATGTAAACCGTCCCTTGCAATCCATTGAAGATGCCGTTTTCCATATCGCTCAGGGACACTATAAAAAAATACCAAAAATATCTACCGGTGACGAATTTGAATCGTTGGCAATCAGCCTGAATACCATGATCGACGAGCTCAACAAACGCAATGAACTGATTGTTCAGAGTGAAAAGTTGGCATCCATAGGAACTTTGACTTCAGGTGTTGCTCATGAGTTGAACAATCCTCTAAACAATATCTCTACTTCGATTCAAATTTTACTGGAAGAATTGGATGAAAATATCCCTGAGTTCAAAAAAGAGCTTTTGGAAGAAACAGAAAAACAAGTCGAACGCGCTCGGGACACGGTCAAAGCGCTCTTGGAATTTTCAAGAGATAGAAGCTTCAGACCAGAAGAGATAAACTTTAAGGAGTTGGTTGATCAAACTATTAAATTGATCAAAGCAGAGGTTCCGGCTTCCATAAATTTAACAACGAATATTCCCGAAGATCTACAGGTAAACCTCGACCCTCAGCGGATTCAACAGGTGCTCATCAACCTCATTGTAAATGCGGTACATGCGATGGACGATGGTGGAGATTTAACCATCAGGGCTTTTACGCGAAAAGAAAACAAGGAATTTTGTTTCCAGGTTCAGGATACCGGAAAAGGTATCCCCGAGGAAAATCTTTCTAAAATATTCGATCCTTTTTTTACCACCAAAGAAATCGGCATGGGAACCGGTTTGGGGCTTTCCACAAGCCATGGATTTGTTGAACGACATGGTGGAAGAATCGAGGTCGAAAGTAAAGTGGGTAGAGGTACGACGTTTACAGTTATTTTGCCCCGGCGAACTGTTCGTACAGCCGGTTTCGATTAACCGGTCTCTTTCTTATCAGGGGGTATGTCTATATCCGTAGGAGATCCATTGTGGATGTGTCTGAAAAAAGGATCCTCGTTGTCGAAGACGAAGATATCGCTCGGAAAAATTTAGAGTATATTTTAAAAAAAGAAGGGTATATGGTGATATCCGCGAATTCCGGGATGAAAGCACTCGCTTTGCTCAATGAGGAACACTTTGATTTGATAAT